>JAGBXM010000143.1 GCA_017629275.1 Clostridia bacterium | reverse complement strand
TTGGAATTTTATCAGCGTCGTTTCAAATACATAATGGTCGACGAGTATCAGGATACCAACCACGCACAGTATGAGCTGGTACGTCTTCTTGCCGACAGTCATCACAACATCTGCGTTGTCGGTGATGATGACCAAAGCATCTACCGTTTCCGCGGTGCTACCATCGAAAATATTTTAAGCTTTGAGGACACCTATTCCAATTCACGTGTCATCCGACTTGAGCAAAACTACCGCTCGACGTCGGTCATACTTGATGCCGCCAATGCCGTTATTGCCAACAATAAAGCGCGAAAGGGCAAGAATTTGTGGACGGCGGCCGAGGGCGGCGACAAAATCGAGGTCTACACCGCTCCCGACGAGCAGAGCGAGGCCAAGCACGTTGTCGACACTATTATGGACAACGTTTTAAAGGGCGGAAAATATTCCGACAATGCCGTTTTATACCGTATGAATGCACAGTCCAACGCGATTGAAAACGTGTTGGCGCGTTCGGGTATTCCCTACCGTGTTATCGGCGGTCACCGTTTCTATGACCGCAAGGAAATACGTGACGTTATCGCCTATTTGAACGTCATCAACAACCACACCGACCGCGTGAGACTTACCCGTATCATCAACGAGCCCAAGCGCGGTATCGGTGACACCACCGTCAACCGCGCCATTGAGATTGCCGACAACACGGGTCTTTCACTTTTCGAGGTATTCAACACAGCCGAGGAATTCCCCCCGATGCAACGCTCGGCCAAAAAGTTAAAAGAATTCTGCCAAATGATAGAGTCTTTGAGTAATTTGGTCGGCACGGTGACACTGACCGAACTTTTTAACGAGGTGCTCGACAAATCGGGTTACACTCTGGCCCTCATTGCCGAAGGCAAAGAAGGTGCCGACCGCCTTGAAAACGTCAAGGAATTAGCCTCGAGCATCGCGCAGTATGAAAAGGAACATGAGGAGCCGACCCTTGCGGGATTTTTGGAAGAGGTCGCGCTTATCAGCGATATCGACAAATTCGACCCCGATGCCGATGCCGTGGTTTTGATGACGGTACACTCGGCCAAGGGTCTTGAGTTCAACAACGTTTTCCTCGTCGGTCTTGAAGAAAACATCTTCCCCGGTCAGCAGTCGATCTACGGCACCGAAGAGGATATTGAAGAAGAACGCCGTCTGGCCTACGTTGCCATAACGAGAGCCAAGAAAAACTTATATATTTCCAACGCCTACACCCGTATGCTGTTCGGCTCGACCACACGCAACTCGCCGTCACGTTTCTTAAATGAAATTCCGAAAGAGCTGTGCGACGTAAAATCGGTCAGAGGCGGAATGTCCAACTTCGGCTTCGGCAGTGCCGATTTCCGATATTCAAGCGGCTCAAACGGCTTTGGCGGTTCAACCTACGGTGGCGGTTCCTATTCGGGCGGCGGACGTTCTGCCAATTTTGACCCATTCGGTTCCAACGGCTTCGGCACACAGAAGCCCCGTCAAGGCACATTTTACGAGCAGTCCAAAAAGTCGCAACTGAAAACGCCGAGCGTCAAATACTCGGTAGGTCTCAGGGTGCGCCACAAGGTGTTCGGCGAAGGTATGATTTTGTCGGTCGCAAAAATGGGTAACGACAGCCTTTTGGAAATCGCCTTCGACGAAAAAGGCACCAAAAAACTAATGGCCAACTTTGCCAAGCTCGAAATAATTTAAACAATACTGTAAACATTAAAATTTATACTTGTAAAATCATTTCAGTTATTGTAAAATAAAATAAAGACAAGATTTGATGTGAGGTGCATAGCTTATGAACGGCTCAAACAATCAGAATACCATTACCTTCAGCCTCGGCAACGAGAGTGAGATGGAGGTCAGACGCATAATGTTGGCGGTTTATAACGCCCTTAAAGAAAAAGGCTATAACCCCGTCAATCAGATCGTGGGATATATTCTGTCGGAGGATCCGACCTATATCACCACCCACAACAACGCGCGCAACCTCATCCGCAAGATCGACCGTGACACGCTGTTGCAGTATTTGGTAAAGTATTATCTGACCAACTGATGCTAAACTTAATCCCCGATGTGAACTCAGGTTCACATCGGGGATTTCAATTTATGAAAACATATTAAATATTACTGCATACGTCCGTTAGCGTAGTCGAAGACATATTCTTCTCCTCCGTTAAGATTGTAAACATAGATAGTGCTATTTTCGGTGTTGACCGATATAACAGCGCCATTTTTACTGCCGTTCGAAACAACGACGTGAAGTCTTCCGTTTTCGTCAATTGCCGAAGATTTACCGTGCTTATGTCCGCAGCAATATGCGATGAACTTTCCGCCGCTTGAAACAAACTCCTCAACAGCGGCAGCAATTTCAGCACCGCCCGATGGCAATTTATTCTCCTCAACAGCGGTGGTAAACGGAATGTGCGACATAACGATAACCCTGTTCTGTGTGTTCAGAGCCTCGGTCTTGAACCACTCGATCTGCTTTTTGCTGACAAGCGATGTGGAACACATCTTGGTTCCGTCATAGGTGTCGTTTGAGGTGTTGAGCATTATAACGCGAATACCGTCCTCGGGGAAATCTATGTAGTAATAAGAACCGTCATCATCGGTCACCATTTTGTCACCGTTATGCTCTTTTAAACGATCGAAAATTCTGGTCTTCTGCTCGGCAGGGGTGATCTGTGTGGTGTGGTCGCCCCACTTGTTGCACCACATTGAGTTTGTGTCGTGATTGCCGACCGTCATCATAACGGGAATTTTAGCATTGTTGACAAAGCGGTTGACCATATCGTCCATGCAGGCACGCATATTTTCGGGGCTGTCGATATCCTCAACCGAGTAGCCTCTGACAATATCGCCAAGGTGACCGACAAAGTCCATATCGACAAAATAACTTAATGCCACGATATTGTTACCGCCGACGGTATTTGTGGTGTCGTAGTGATGGGTATCACTCTGCAGACCGAAGGTGAACTTGCCCTGAGTTTTTTCTTTAAAATGATTTATTTTGTATGAAAAAGCGCCGAGATATCCGCTCATTTTCATCTGATCGTCGGTCATTTGACTTGAAGTCGAGCTTGTGTTGTTTTTGGATGAATCGCTCGAAGCAGAAGAACCGGCATCAACACTGTTTGCCGTATCCTTATCGGTACTGCCGCAACCCACCAACAACACAGCACAAAGTAAAATTGCAATAATCATTAATAACACTTTTCCCATAAATACTCCTTTAAACAAAATATTTCACCGTTTGTTGACATTGTGATAAATACATTATATAATAAATAAATCGCAAACAAAATACAGTATATTATTTAAAAAATATAAAATATTAAAGAGGGAACAATGGTTAAAAACGTATACATCTCACGTCGTAACGAATTCAAGATCAAAAAGGCAATACATTCTGAGACTAGCATAATGATTACTTTAAGCGGCGAATTTCAATATACCGAGGGTGACATCACCCGACATATTAAACCTTTCTCCCCCATCGTCTACAAAAAGGGCAACCCATTCGAGCGCACCGTTATTCATCCTATCGAATACATAATGATAACGCTTTTGGAAATTGACCCAAACACCGACACCTTTCTCGAATTTTCCGACGGCGACCGCATTCGCCTCAATAGCACGGTCGAGCATTTGAAAGACGCAATACTTAACGACCGCGGCAACGGTGTTATCGAACATTTTGCCAACGATATATTGCTGACGGCAGGAATGAACAAGATTCAAAACCATAAAGACACCGACTTTATAGTCGATTATATAAAGGAGCATTTTTGCGAAAAGCTGACACTCGACAGCTTAGCCGAAATTGCCAATTATTCAAAGCAGACCCTCATAACCAAATTCAAGCGTGAACACCTGATGACCCCCGTCGAATATATTACCGGACTTCGCATAAAAAAGGCCAAAGAGCTTTTGGTCAACTCCAATCTTTCAATAGCTGCCGTTGCTGAAAAATGCGGTTTTGACAATCCCTACTATTTCAGTAACACCTTCAAAAAGCATATCGGTATTTCACCGCTGCAGTACCGCAAACAGTCGATTTTGTGACTAAACAAGCGAAAAGCCGCAGAGCTTGACTCTGCGGCTTTTGTTATTCAGCTTTTTGCCGTTTCTGCATTCTTTTCCAGTTATAAAACCCGTACATATCATTGGCAAAAAAGGCTATGAAGCAAACCACCATCGCGATATATTTTATATCACTGAGACTCGCCATTATCCAAAGAACTATCAACACAATATCGTTAGCAGCATAGGCCAACGCATAATAAGGACTTCTGAAAAAGGTCAGATATGACGCAAGAAAGCTGGTAGTCACCGAAAAGGTACTGACCAACAGATTGGCATTGTCGAAGGCTCCCAATATAAAGTAAAATGCAACAGTAACAGTAATGGCCGACGCCCACATAAATACAACATTTCTTCGGCTCAAAGTTGCAATTTCAACCTCATTGGAGTCTTTGAACAGATGCCGTATCCACGAAACGACCGCCGCCGCGGCGATGGGTGCCGTCATACACATATAGGTTATCATCTCACCGTAATAATGAAACGAATATGAAATAATTCCGTAAAAAACGGCAAATACAAGGGTCAGAACCTGCCCGAAAACGTCACCCTTGGCAACAAAAATCAAGGCGGTAACG
>JAGBXM010000142.1 GCA_017629275.1 Clostridia bacterium | reverse complement strand
CTTTGACCTCAAAGAGAGAAGATTTCAAGTGATTTTTGTTCTTCTTTTCTGCAGGTGGGCTATCGCCCACCAAAGAAAAAAGGGCAAAAAGCGCTGGAATATGCCGCTTTGAGGCAGGTTCGGACTATTCGTGTCACCTTAAGTTGATATGACAACGAAGTATTTTGTTTTTAGTTGTTTTGAGGTCCAAAGTGAGGGTAAAATGTTAAAGCTTAATGAAAAGGTGATGTACGGAACAACGGGCGTTTGTGTCGTCGAAAAAATCGAGGATAAGAAGATCGGCCGTGAAGTAAAGAGGTATTACGTCTTAAAACCCGTGACGCAGAGTTCGTCAACGGTGTTTTTGCCTGCCGATAATGAGAAGCTGTTATCCAAGGCTCGTGATGTTCTGACTAAAAAGCAGATATGCGGCATTGTCGAAGAACTGAAGTTGACCGACGACGTGTGGGTGGACTCGGATAATGACCGCCGTCTGAAATTCAGCGAGATGATTTCTTCGGGCGACTGCAAGGTTTGTATGTTACTGCTTCGTTCACTTCTGAACCGTCAGACTGAATTATTGGAAAAAGGTAAACGTTTACACCTTGCCGACGAACGCGCATTGAAAGAAACGCAGCGCCTGACCTTTGATGAGATCGCAGAGGCGTTTGGAGTAAGTCTTGATGAGGCCGAAGCCTATTTTAAAATGGAACTTCTTGACAATTAAATTATAACGGTTTGACCCTTCCGCATTAAAGCGCGGAAGGGTTATTTTTTTAACGGACTAATTAACATAATTTTTGCATACCGTTATTTATATACGTTTAGTAATCCACGTTATCCACATAGTTATCCACAGGCAAAAGGCGGCAAAATTGCGATTTTTGTGTCGAAAACGCCCGATGAGTGTTGATATCTTTGTGGATAACTCGTAAAACTTATTTGGTTATTTTGTTTACATAAAGTTATTTTATTCGACATTATGGTAACTAAAATACAATTTGTATTGCCTCGAGGTATTGACAAGGCGTAACACGATATTTTTTGCAAATTTATAAAAAGTTATTGACAAATTATGGGCCAGAGTGTATTATTGTACTAGTACAGTAGTACAATTTAAAAAGGAGTTGATGGTTTTTGCAGTGGGAGCTTGATAAAAAGCGTCCGATATGTCCGCAGATAGAGGAAAAGCTGAGCGTGATGATCGCCTCGGGCGAATTTAAACCCAACGAGCGGTTGTTTTCGGTCCGCGAGGTCGCGGTGAGGGCAGGGGTCAATCCCAATACCGTTCAGAAAGCGTTTACACAGCTTGAAGGCAAGGGTCTCATATATTCGGTGCGAGGATCGGGATGGTTTGTAAATGAAAACTGTGATACCGCCAAGACCACCGTCGACGAATTGATCAGACTTAAAACCGAGCAGTTTTTTGAAGAGATGAATGCTCTCGGGTATTCGGATGACGACATTAAACAGATAGTAAAGGAGTGGAACGAATGAGTGAACTTTTAAGGTGTGAGCATTTGACCAAAAATTACGGTGGAGTCATTGCTCTGAACAGTATTGACCTTACGGTTGAAAGCGGTAAGATCATCGGCCTTTTGGGACCCAACGGTTCGGGTAAAACCACCTTGATAAAAATAATTAACGGACTTTTGACACCGACATCCGGTAAGGTGTTCATCAACGGTAACGAGCCCGGTGTTCTTACCAAAACGCAGGTGGCTTATCTGCCCGATAACAGTTATCTCAACAACTGGATGACGGCAGGACAGATAATTAAGATGTTCTCGGATTTTTATGCCGATTTCAGACCGCAGTTGGCTTTGGAGATGCTCGAAAGATTGGGTATTTCGCCCGAAGCCAAACTCAAAAATCTTTCAAAGGGTAACAAGGAAAAGGTCTGCCTTATACTTGTAATGAGCCGAAACGCGCTGTTGTACGTGCTTGACGAACCCATTGCGGGTGTTGACCCTGCGACGCGTGATTACGTTATTTCGACCATTATCAACAATTATAACCCCGAGGCTTCGGTCATAATTTCGACCCACCTCATTGCCGATATTGAGCAGGTGCTTGATGAGGTAATATTTATAAATCAGGGCAGAGTGGCTCTGCACAAAACGGTCGACGAGATAAGAGAAGAAAACGGCAAAAGCGTCGACGAACTCTTCAGGGAGGTGTTCAAATGGTAAGAAAACTGCTTAAACACGAAACGTTGGCATTCGGCCGCAGTATGTTGCCGATGTGGGTGATCTTACTCGGAATGTCGGTTTTTGCACGAATCGTTCAGTTTTTTGAGAGTGATTCCACCGTTTATGACATTGTGCGCGGTTCAGCCTTCACCGTTTTCGGTATTTCGGTTGCGGTCTGCCTTGTTATGACCGTTGTAGTATGTATCAAGCGCTTTTACGTTAATATGTTCACGGGCGAGGGCTATCTTACTATGACGTTGCCCGTGACCGCTGAACAGCATATTTTCTCAAAACTGCTTATTTCGGTGGCGGGATTTGTAGCATCCATTATCGTCGTTCTCGTTGCACTTTGCATAACCTCTTTGGGTGAGGTTTTGGTTGAGGTGTTCAAGGCTATCGGCTATCTGTTTGATAAAATGTATCAGCAGATAGGCTTCCATTCGGTCGTGTTTATAATCGAATTTATCATAATTTTACTGGTTTTGGCGGCATATCAGATGCTTTTGTTCTACGGATGTATCTCGGTCGGACAGTTGGCACGTAAAAACCGCGTTCTTGCGGCGTTTGGCGCTTATTTTGCACTTTATGTTATAGAACAGATACTCGGTACGATTATGGTGATTTTCGTATCGCTACAGATGAACTGGTTGACTTCACTCTTTGAGAAGCTTGAACTGTATGCCATAAAGCATCCTTACGTGGTGGCACACGGCGGTATCTGGATAGGTATAGGCCTTTACGTTGTTATCGGTGCAGTGTTCTTCTTTGTTTCGAGATATATCATCAAAAACCGTCTGAACCTTGAGTAAGGAGGGCACGTTATGAAAAGATTTATTAAGCTGATTTGCGCGGTTCTTGTTGTATTGACGCTGTGCCTCGGGCTCTGCTCCTGCAAGGAAATGGATGAAATACGCGAAAAAAGAGCCGAATGGGGCGACGAGCTGATGACCGTTATCAGGTTTGACGGTAAGGAGTATAAGCTGCTGTCACCTTGTGAGGACCTTGTGGTCGATCTCGAAAATGGTAATAATTACAGATACGTCACTTTAGAAGAGGTTCCGTTGCTGTTGACCGATCAGTTTGGCAGTATCATTAAGATAAGCAGTGACCGTGAAATGATAGTCTGCGGTCATTGGCAAAATGATTATGAATGTAACAAGGTCTATGCCCGAAGCGACCTTTATGAAGAATTGGAAGAGGCCATCGAGAATTACGAATTGGGTTGGCTTTGCTATCAAAATAACTATTATGATTATGAAACGCAAGAATTTGTAACCGAGAGAATCTTGATGCCCGAAGCACTTAATGAAATAGTCAACAAGGCATCAGAGCTTGAGGGTATGATACTTGACGAGGATGATCTGCCCTATGGGTCGAGCGACGTGACCTTGTATTTCTGTGATAAAAGTATGAGGTTTGTCCGCGAAAACAAGTATATCCGTTTTACCAAGGATAATTTTGGAAAATGGTATATGATCTATCGCAGAGCCAAGGATATGGAATGGGTAGGCGTGGAAATCTCACAGGAAGATATAAATGTTTTACTTAATGCGATTCCAAAAGACAGTATGTAAATAATATTTAGAAAATACCGCCGGTGTCTTTTTTAAGACATCGGCGGTGGCTTTTATAGCAGGTCAACATCACGACTGTCGTTAAGTTCGGGGATAATTCCTTCGTAAAAAGATTTAGGCTTGGGTGCTATTTTTTCGGACGGTAAGCCTTGGGAAATGGCAGGGAAGTCGAACTCCGAATCGGCGGTGGCTTGTATTTCGTAGGTGCCGTAGGTGTTGACCTGCTCCTCGGCCGTGTCGGGGGTCGGATCCCACGATTGGGCGCGTGGGTTTTCGGTTACATTAAAGTTTCGTTTCTTTTCACGGTGCTTTTTGCCGTTTATGAATTCATTATCGGCATTGTTATTTGCGTTGCAGTTATTCATTTCTTTCATAATTTCACTCTCCGTTTTTAGTTTGTCCGAATGGTTTGTTTTTATTTTTCGAAATCTTTACTAAATTTTTCGAAAAGTTTTCGTAAAATGTTGAAATGGTGATTTCAGTGTGGTAAAATCACAAAAAACACAGGTAAGAAGGTGAAGGTTATGACCTTGAAGGATATTGCCAAGTTGTGCAACGTTTCGGTATCGACGGTGTCAAAAGCATTTTGTGATGCCGATGACGTAAGTCGGGAAACCAAGCAATTTATATTTGAAACGGCCAAGGAAAACGGTTGCTATGAGAAGTATTACAAGGGCAGATACCACAAGTTTGTCGTGGCGGTCATTTGCCCCGAGATAGACAGTCAGTTTTATGCGCGCTTTATTGAGCGTTTAGAGGATGCCATCGAGCGCGAGGGCGGGGTGACCGTTATTGCCATCGACCGATTTGACGGTGACCGACAGCGTGAACTGATCGAGTATTTTTCGGCCAATAACCGTGCCGACGGAATTGTTGTTTATACTCTGAAGCAGTTAAAAAAAGGGTACGATATTCCGATAATTTCCATCGGAAATAAGGTGCCGACCGTTGATTCGGTCAAATCCGAAATGGACTGCGCCATTGATGATGCGGTTACATATCTTAAAACATTGGGTCATAAAAAAGCGGCCTTTATCGGTGAACCGTTGACGTTATCAAAGCAGGACAAATTTTTAAAGTCCGCCGCTATGCAGGGACTAAAGGTGGACGGCAGCGACGTTATCGTCTCACAGTCGCGCTTTGAGGATGCAGGGTATTCGGGTGCCAAAAGACTGATCGAGCAGGGGACTGACAGTACCGCGATAGTCTGTGCGTATGACTACATTGCCATTGGTGCTATGAGATATCTCGAGCAGGAGGGATATAGGATTCCGGACGACTTTTCGGTTGTCGGAATGGACAACATCGACACCTCCAAGTATCTTGCACAGTCTTTGACCACCATTGACAACCATCTTGATGAGTTGTGCACGGTGGTTGCCGATCTGATGGCCAAAAAGGTACGCAACCGTTGGGTAACGGCTCGGCAGGAAATAAAAATTTCGGCCGACCTCATTGTCCGTGAAAGCACGGGAAAGGCCAAAGTCAAAAAAACTGCTCCTTGTCTGAAATGAAGACAAGGAGCAGTTTTTTGTTCTTTGTTTTTAATTTGCAATTTCTTTTTTGTGTTTTATATAGGCGAACATTATAATGCTGCACATTACGGTGGCGGTGGCTGACACTATCGACCAGGGGAACAGGTCTTTGACGCGTTGGTCATAGGTTTCTATACGCTGACGGTATTTATAGTTGCGGTCTTGAGCGTCCTGCATAGCCAAAAAATGCTTTTGCTGGGCTTCGGTATCGCCGTTATCTCTGGCCTTTTCCCATTCGGAACGGCTCATTTCATAATTGTCGATATTCTGATTATAATTCGGGTCTTTGGTTACGGCACTTGAAGCGAACTTTGAATAAATGCAGACACCCGACAGTATGACGGTTGAAATCAACAGCAAAACGGTAAGCACCGTTAAAAAAGAACGCCATTTGTCACGTGTTATTACCAAAACCTTGAGGTTGTGGAATGCATAACGTATCTGCCAGAAGGCGGGTAACGGTTCACCTGTTTCGGCATCGGGTTCATCATAACGGCGGGCGGTACCGCGCATTAAGAACACACCTGCGACCAGCACGGGGCTTGAACCGAAAAACCACAGTATGGCGGCGGCGCTTCCGTAGTACATAAATATCATTGATACAGCCATTATGATGACGGTCAGTGCAACCAATGCAAGGCCAAGTATATACCAAAAGTCTTTTCGGTAATTCAAAAATGTCACATCCTAATGATAAATTATCAATATTTTAGCATAGGTTTTAATAAATATCAAGGCATTTGGATAAGTAATGCCATCCCAATCGTAGTATTTATATATTATTTATAAATATTTAATATAAGTTTTAAAAAATGGGTTGTATAAAGAACAAAAGTTTGGTACAATAATTACAAGTATATTATTGTATTGTGGCAAACTGTGCTGTCTGTGACAGATATTGATTTGTCCGCAAAGCTAAAATTTTCAGGAGGCATAAACATGGGAATTACAGTTAAAGAACTTTATTCGTTGGACAAAACGATAGCGGCCGATATTTTTGACGGTGTGACCTATCCTTGGGAGATATTGTCAAGGTTAAAGTCGTTTATCGTAGAGCTGGGTGAGACCTTAGACCCCGAACGTTTTGAGAAACGCGGCGAGGATATCTGGGTCGCCAAAAGTGCCAAGGTTTTCGAGTCGGCTTATATTGCAGGTCCCTGCATTATCGACGAAGAAGCCGAGGTGCGCCACTGTGCATTTATCAGAGGCAGTGCCATTATCGGCAAAGGCTCGGTGGTCGGCAACTCGACCGAGGTCAAGAATGCGCTCATTTTTGATAACGTGCAGATTCCTCACTACAATTACGTCGGTGACTCGGTTCTGGGATATCGCTCACACATGGGTGCAGGCTCCATAACCTCCAACGTCAAATCGGACAAAACACTTGTCAAGGTTACCATTGATGGTGAGCGCGTTGATACGGGACTTAAGAAGTTCGGCGCTATGCTGGGTGACTTTGTCGAGGTCGGTTGCGGAAGTGTACTGAACCCGGGAACTGTTATCGGTAAGAATTCCAACATTTATCCGCTGTCTTCGGTCAGAGGAACTGTTCCCCAAAACTCCATCTACAAAAAACAGGGTGAGATCGCCGAAAAGCGATAATTTGAGGTGTTGTAGGATGGAAGTGTGGGATATACTCGATAAAAACGGCGTTCCCACCGGTAAAAAGGTGGAACGCAATCGTGGCTGTCTTGCCCGAGGTGAGTATCATCTCGTCGTTCATATCTGGATATTGGGTAATGACGGACGTGTACTTATACAGCGCCGCAGTTTTGATAAACCGCTTATGCCGGGTGAATGGGCCGCCATCGGCGGCAGTGCAGTCTCGGGCGAGACGGCTTTGTCTGCGGCGCACCGCGAACTTCTTGAAGAAATGGGCATTGATGTTCCCGAAAGTGAGATTCGTCTCATCAAGAATATGGTTCGCAAAAATTCTATTCTTAATATTTTCCTCGCCTGTCGCAGTACCCCCGTTTCGGAGCTGAAGCTGCAGGAGGACGAGGTCAGCGAGGCAAGATGGGTGCATCGCAACAAGCTTCGCCAGATGATCAAAAACGGCGAGTTCCATAATTACGGTAAGGAATACTTTGAGGCAGTCTTTCAGGCTTTCGACCGAAAATCTGCCATCAGACGGAGAAAGAAAAGATATGAGTCAAGACGCAGAAAATAAGCAATGTCAGATCTGCCAAGGGTACCTCTTTGAGGATGACGACGTTGTTGTCTGTCCCGAATGCGGTGCGCCGCATCACAGAGACTGTTGGCAGAGTTTAGGGCATTGCGGTGTCGAGGCCGATCACGGCACCGACAACGAATATTCAAAGCGCATACAAAGAGAACGTGAAATAAAAGAAGATTCGGCAAAGGACACTTCCAAAAGGGTTTGTCCCGCCTGCTCTCGTGAGTCGGAGGCCAAGGGTGATTTTTGTCCTTATTGCGGAAATGCTTTCTCCGCGCAACACGAACAGCGAGAGTTTAACGGCCGTCCCGATGTTTTCAGAGAACTGCCGTTTCAGCTCGATCCTTTGGGCGGTGTACCTAAAAATGAAAAAATTGAGGATTGCAAGGCGGGTGACGTTGCCCGATTTGTCGGCAGTAACAGTCACCGCTACGTTCCGAAATTCCGACAGCTTAACCGCGAAAACACCAACTCCTGGAACTGGACGGCGTTTCTTTTTCCGTCGGTGTGGTGCTTTGCACGTAAGATGTATTTAAACGGTGCATTATTATTTTTGTTGAGCCTGGCTTCAAATCTTTGCTTTTTGTCGTTCAATTCAAGCTTTAATGCTTTGTTTGATACCGAAGGGTTGACAAGAAGCGAAATTTATAAATTGATATACGCCAACGTTGACCGGATCAGTTGGATTATGATAGCGTTGGCCTTGGCAGGACTTTTACTCAACGTGATACCGCGCATCATCGCAGGAATTAAGGGCGATTGGATGTACCGCTCGTTTGTGTTGAGTAAGGTCAAGAGCATTGTTTCCGACCCCGACGTTGAAGAACTTGAAGAAGAACTCAGTGCTTCGGGTAACCTTAATTTGATTCTGATGTTTGTAATACTTTTGGCGGAACAGTATCTGCCGAGTATTATTGCCACGTTTATAGTCTAGTTTTTATTTTGGAGGTTTAATATGGAAAGATACTGTATTCACTGCGGTGCTAAAGCCGACAGTGACCATCTTTTTTGTGCAGTGTGCGGAGCAAAACTTGTTGCCAAACCAGATGCTTCGTCTCAACCTGATTTGAATTCAGGATTTAGCGGATATAGCAGTCAAAATACATTTGCACTTGACCATATTGAAGGAATTCCCGAGGCCGAGATAAAAGATTATATCGACAAAAACTATTTAGGAATTTTTCCTAAGTTCTTAAAGTTCGGGCTCGGCGGTAAGGCAAGCTGGAACTGGCCTGTATTTATACTGACCCTTATCGGTCTGCCGTTTGTATGGTTCTTCTACCGAAAGATGTATAAGGTGGGTGCCATTGTTCTTGCTGCGTGGTTGGCCCTTACCATCGGCGG
>JAGBXM010000017.1 GCA_017629275.1 Clostridia bacterium | reverse complement strand
AGCGAGAATTGATAAGATACGCATAAAAAATTGCAATAACTTGAATCGCAATAAAACTAATGCAATAAAGTTAAGAAGCTCCCTCTGACGAGGGAGCTGTCGAGCGTAAGCGAGACTGAGGGAGAGATAAACAAACTACCCCTCAGTCACCTTCGGTGACAGCTCCCCTGACAAGGGGAGCTTCTTGTTTTATATTATTCTAATTCGTTTTGATACAATTTAAATACCATTGATAATATCAACGTTGTATCCGTAAACGTCAATTTTATCGAAGCCGTCAAGGGCAGTATATGGGATGACCTTGGTTTCGCCCTCTAAAAGGTCAATATAGTTATCCTCGAATACGGCGTCGGCATCAAAGGCAACACCCAAAGCCGTACCTTTTGCGCAGGTGACCGTAACGGTGTTGTGTTTGCGGTCGACGGCGACCTCAAGCTCGGCTTTGGTAAGATTCAAATCGGTAAGCCAATTAGGATACCAACGCGCCCTGCTTATCATCTCGCCGTCGCGGTAAAGTTCAAAGAAAACGATAGCGTTTTCACCGCAGTTTTTAAGGAAAACACTCTTGGGCGCTTTGAGAATCTCGGTGTTCTCGTTGACCTTGATATTAACCCTGCCGTGCATAACTTCATAGGTATATCGGTCATTACAACAAAGCTTCACCTTATACTCCAGCTCGCCGCCTGCAAAACTGTTGTTAAGCACAATAAGCCGCAGGTTGTCGCCGTCGGGACGTACGGTAGCGGCAACGGGTGCGCCCGAATGTTTCGTGGCATACCAACCCGCTTTCGGCACTCCGTAATAATCGACTACCGCATAACCCAAAGCAGGCCAACAGTCATTATACATCCAATAAAGAATACCTGCACAATACCAATTAGAGCGTCTTGCACCCTCTAAAACATATCTTGCCCACTCATACTGAACGTAGGACAAACGGTAAATATCCTCATATCGGTCATTTGAACGTCCCACAATGACCTCGGTCGTCTTTTTGAGGCGGTCGTGTACCGACAAAAGTCCCGCGGGCTCGAAATACATATTATTCTTAATATGATAATCGGTAACCGCACTGTTATCGTCCAAAATATCCTCTTCGGCCAAAAACTTTCTTAAAGAGGTCGGCAGAGGATAACCCTCTAAGGCGCTTTCGGTGGCAAAACGTCCCACCTTGTCAAACCAGGTCGGGTCGATGTTTTCGGCACCTCTGAACCACCAGGTCAGATGATCGTCACCAATGGTCGGGTCGGTGTTCTCCTTGCCGCCCCACGAACAACACGGTCTGAACGGACGGTTGGGGTCAAGTTCGTTCAAAATCGGACGGTATGACTTATACTGCAAGGCTATATTCCTCATATTGGGATCATCCCAATCAAAGCCGTCACCGTTTTCGTTGTTGCCGAACCAGGCTATCAACGACGCGTGATTACGCAAACGGATAATATTGGCGCGAAGCTCTTTATTAAAGCTTTCGACCCACCAATCGAGATCGTCGGGATATTTGCCGCAGGCCAACAAAAAGTCCTGTGCGACCATTATTCCCAGCTCGTCGCAAAGGTCGTAGAAAACGTCCAGTTCATAAAGGCCGCCGCCCCACACACGAAGCATATTCTGATTGCCTTTGGCGCAAAGCGTCAGCAGATTGCGATACTGCTCACCCATCAAAGGTGTCGGGAACGGGTCAAGCGGCACCCAGTTGCCGCCCGTCGCAAAAATGCGTTGGCCGTTGACCAGAATAATGAAGCTTTCGCCCATTTGCTCTCCGTCTGCCTTTTTATGAGCATCGGCCACTGCGTCGCTTATGGGACTGTCGGTTTTTTGTTGCTTTTCTTTAAGCTGTGCCGAGCGGAATTCGGCATCCGAGCCTCTTTCGTCACGCAAACATTCGAACCTCACGGTACGAATACCGACACGGTGCGATTTTACGTCAAGTTCATTTCCGTCTTTATCAAACAAGGTCACCAAAACGGTATAAAGCGGATGCTCACCGTAACCGACAGGCCACCAAAGCTTCGGGTCTTTGATGTCGGCCTGAAGATACATTGTGTCCATAAACACGCGGCCGTTAAGGTCCCAAACAAGTTGACCGTCGGGGTCGAGAATATCAATATTGAATCGGCAGCTTGTGTGTACCGCATTATCGGTTTTGATCTGCAGCTTCAACGAGGCCGAAGTCTCGCAAATGTCGTTAACCTCTGTGAAAACGTTATCAATAACGGCTTCGGGCAGAAACAGAAGCTCAACATCCTGCCATATTCCCGCCGTAACGTAACGGTCGACCCAATCCCAAAAGAAGGTGCATTGCAAGCGTCTTACCAATGCGCGGTCGTGACAGAATGCGGCACGGTACTTGGACGGGTCGGGAGTTATAAAGTTTTTATAGGGACGTATAACCACCGAGACTTCGTTTTGACCTACCTTCAAAACGTTTGAAACGTCAAGCTTTAAGGGCACAAACATATTGTCGGTGTGAGCCAAGTTTACTCCGTTTAAGTATACGTCGGCGAAGGTGTCGATACCGCCGAACGATAAAACGGCACGGTCTGAGACTTCGCACTCCTTAACCTCAAAGGTTCTGGAAAACGTCCACTCGTTATGTTCTATCCACTGTGTCTCCTCGGTGTTTTTGCGCCAAAACATCGGCGGAATATAACCCGCTTTTTCGAGAGCCCTATGAGCGTATCCCGGCACCTCGGCCGCAACCGACAAGGCTTTTCCGTCCTTATCGTTGCCCGACAGTGTCCATTCTCCGTTAAGTGACAGTTTTGAATACATAGCCACACATCCTTAAAACCCGTGATTTTTGTTTCAGTATACCATCCGAAAAAAACATTTTCAACCGTAATTTCAACGAAAATTTTTCGAAAGGTTTGGTACAATAAAATTTATTTATTTTAGTAAAAAAGCAGTTGTAAAATTTAAGAAAATGTTGTATACTGTTACGTAGTGCGCTTTTGGGCGTGCGAACGGTCGGGCCCTGTGCGACGGGGTGCCGTGAACCATGTCAGGCGGGGAACCGAGCAGCATTAAGCGGATTTCCTTGTGTGCCGCAGTAAACTCGGCCGTTCGTACGCCCAAGAGCGTATACTATTTTGAGAGGAGTTGGACAACTTGTATCAGGCATTGTACCGCAAATACCGTCCCAACTGTTTTTCGGACGTTGTCGGTGAAGAGCATATCACCGATATTTTGAAAAGTGAATTGCGTTCAAACAAGATCTTTCACGCCTATCTGTTCACGGGTCCCCGTGGTACGGGTAAGACGAGCTGTGCCAAGATCTTAGCCAAGGCGGTCAACTGTCTTGACCTGCACGACGGTGACGCTTGTTGCGAATGCGAATCCTGCCGCGCCATCGCAGAAGGTGATGTTCTCGACATAACCGAGATCGACGCCGCCTCCAACAACGGCGTTGAGAACATCCGCGACCTTAAAGAACAGGTCTCTTACGCTCCGACCTCTTCAAAATACCGCGTTTATATCATTGACGAGGTTCACATGCTGTCCATCGGCGCCTTCAACGCGCTTCTGAAAACGCTTGAAGAACCACCCGCACACATTATTTTCATCCTCGCCACGACCGAAGTACACAAGCTTCCCGCGACCATTCTTTCGCGTTGTCAGAGGTTTGATTTCCACCGAATTCCGACCGAGGCCATAGTCAAAAGAATTCAGTATATTGCCGAAAAGGAAGGCTTTACGGTCGAACCTGCCGCCGCAGAAATGATAGCCACTCTGTCCGACGGAGGTATGCGTGACGCGTTGTCGACACTCGACCTTTGCGCCGCACGGTCGCACAATATCACCGAGGCCGACGTTATGAGTGTCTGCTCTTTGGCGGGTGACAGTTATTGCCGCGAGTTGGCCGATTGCATTCTGAAAGCAGACGTCGGTGCCGCTCTTTCTATGGTTGACCGTCTGCACAAAAATGCCGTCGACCTGCAACGCCTTTGCAACGAAATGATCTCGCACTACCGCAACTTGATGGTAGCGCGTACCGTTAAAAACCCCGGTTCGCTTATCATCTGCGCCCCAAAAGAGCTTGAATCCTTAAAGCAACAGGCGGTGAATTATCCGCTTGAGGGTATCATCAACGCGTTGAACGTGTTGACCACGTCGCTCGACCGTATGTCGATGTGCGACCGCCGTACCGAGTTTGAAACCGCAATGGTAAAGCTTTGTACCCCCTCGCTCGATACCACCCCCTCTGCCCTCTTAGACCGACTTGAACGTCTTGAGCGTATGATGAAATATCAAGGTCCCAAAGCGACTTCCACCGCAAGTGCGGCTGCTCAGAGTGAGCCTGTTCAAAACGAGGAAATGACGATCATTTCGGACGATGAGATTCCCGAAATCCCCGACGATTCCGAAGTTGTTGAGACCGCATTGACCGACGAAACAAATTCAGAAGAAACTCTCGAAACCGCAGAAACGGCCGAAACCACGGTTGCTCCTTCCAACGCTCCCGAGCCGTTTGAAGCCTGGGCCGATGTTTTAAGCGAACTTTTAAAATCGGCACCTTTGCTGGCGGCAGTTTTGAACGGTTCAAACGCCTACGTCAAGGACGATATTTTACTTATTGACTGTCAGAACGAACAGTTCTTCCAGTTTATGCGAAGCGAAGAGCCCATCTATCGTGAGCAGATACGCAACGCCGTCAACACCGTTGTCGGCAGAACCTTCCGCTTGGGCCCCTACAAAAAGGCCGTGCCCGAACCCGAAGACCCGTTGCAGAACATTATTGAAAAATTAAAATCACTTGAAGTCCCCGGTTCAGAGGACTGACATAAGGTGACACAAATAATCCGAACCTGCCTCAAAGAGGTGTATTTCGGCGCTTTTTGTCCTTTTTTCCTTGTCGGGCTACAGCCCGTCTGCGGAAAAGAAAAACAAAAATCACTCGAAATCTCCTCCCTTTGGGGTCAGAGATTTTTAAAAGATCGGATTTTAGGGCAACCAAAGCGAAACACCCGCAAATACTTTTGTGTTTGCGAGTATTTTAACGATAGGCGAACGGAAATCCGCCTTTTAAAAACAGGTCGGATTACTCGTATCACCTTATAGAAAGGAACTTAAAATATGAAAGCAAGAATCCCCGGTGCCAATAACGGACAAAGTCAGGCCGCAATGCTCAAGCAGGTGCAGAAAATGCAGGAGGATATGCAGACCTTCCAGGCAGAATTTGAGGGACGTGAATTTACGGCAGCCGCCGGCGGCGGTATCGTTGAGGTTACCATGACCGGTAACCACGAGCTCAAAAAGGTGCACATCGACCCCGAAGCGGTCGACCCCGAAGACGTCGAAATGCTTGAGGACTACATCACCATTGCTATCAATGAAGTTGTTAAGAACATTGCCGCAACCCAGGAAAACGAAATGGCTGCCATTACGGGAGGGCTGAGCGGTCTTAACATTCCGGGACTGTTCTGATGGCATATTCGGTAGCACCGCTCGATAAGCTTTGCGAGCAGTTTGAACGTCTGCCCGGCATCGGCAAGAAAACGGCACGAAGATTGGCCTACTACGTCATCACCCGTACCGACGATATGGCAGGTAAATTTTCGAATGCCCTGCTCGAGGCCAAGGCCAAGATAAAGTATTGCAGTGTTTGTCAGAACCTCACCGACGGTGAGGTCTGTTCGATATGCTCGGCCTCCGACCGCGACCGCACCGTTATCTGTGTCGTTGAGGACGCGCAGGACGTTATGGCTTTTGAGCGCACACGTGAATTTAAGGGACTTTACCACGTTTTACACGGTGCCATCAGTCCTCTGGACGGCATCGGCCCCGACCAACTCAAAATGCGTGAGCTTATGACCCGTCTTTCCGACGGTGTGGTGCAGGAGATAATCGTTGCTACCAACCCGACGGTTGAGGGCGAAGCCACCGCAAGTTATATTTCGCGACTTGTCAAGTCAATGGGCATCAAGGTCACCCGTCTCGCTTACGGTATTCCCGTCGGCGGCGACCTGGAGTATGCTGACGAGGTCACCCTGTCACGCGCCTTGGAAGGAAGAAAAGAACTGTGACCGCCAAAGCGTTTGTGAGGGAATTCCTTGAAACAAAAGCGGTCGAAAGCTTTCGTTTGACCACAGAACAAAAACAGTATTTAAAAACGCTGAGAATCAAATGATTCTCAGCGTTTCGTTTGTTTTATAATGATATAAAAAAGCAATCGTTTTCAATGGAACAACCGCCGCATTCGGTGCAGCCGGGTTGACACTTGGGCGAAAGATTATATTTTCGCAACAGTTCCCCCAAGATTTCAGAAGCCTCGATAAGCTCATTCGGATCACAGGCCTTGTTGAACGAATATGTGCAATCGTCAAGCGGTCTGAACGGCATAATGGTTGGGAAAACCCCCATTTTGCAAAGCGTTTCGCACTCTTTTTTAACATCGTCCCACGGTTGAATACCGCCGATCATAACGCTTGAAACCTTGCCGTAGCCAAAGACCTCGACCGCCCTTTGCATCGCCTTGTGGTAATGCTCCAAGGGGATGCCCGATTTGCCGGGGCAGATCTCACGGCGAAGCTCTTTTTGGACAATTTCGATATTCATAATGGCAACCGTAGCGCCCGACTTCTTCAGTTTGTCGATAAGACTAAGGTCTTTGGGCGGCGCGAACTCAACGGCAATGGGACAGTCTGAAAACTCGCGTATTTTTTCGCACAGTTCACACCAATATTCCACCATTCGGTCGGGGCTTTTATAGGTCGCACCGCTGAAGTTTAAAGTGCCGTAATACTCCGACAACAAAAGCTTTAACCCACGGCACAGTTCGTCGGGGTCAATAGGCTTTACCGTTTCGGGCAAGAGTGAACAAAACTTACACTTCAGCTCGGGTGTATCGTAGCAACAGTTGGTACTCGGCCATATATTTATACAACCGTCGGCGTGTAGGGTGGCAAGTTGGTCAACAATAGTCCCCGTTTTGGGCAGTTCTCTGAAAAACCTCACATCATAGCGTTCACCCTCGAACTCTACGAAAAATGCGCCGTCAAAGTCCAACAAAAACTCCGAGCCTTCGGCAAATCCTTCCGCAATACTGACACATATATTAGAGTCACCGATGGCCATATTGACGGCATCAATAAACCCTTTTTTAAAGAGCTTCGGACGTATGCGCATCATTTCGTCGCGCGCCGCATCGGTCAGCGCCGCACCGTGGCACAAAAGTCCTGCTTTAAGTCGCAAAAATTTTTCTCTTACCATTTTATCACCTTATATCTATATACATAGGCTTTTTTAAGCACCCGTTGTTGTATTCGGGACACCCAACACAGTCGGCATTCATATCAACGCCGTCGGGACTCCCCTCTTTGAAGCCGAAATGCTCAAAAAAGGAAGGATTACGTGCCGTGATAAAAAGCTTATCGGCACCAAATCCTTTGGCCTTTTCCAGAATACACTTTAAGGCCAAAGCGCCCAAATTCCGACCGCGAAATTTTGAGTCAACCGCGATATAATCGAGGATATAAACTCCAAACCTTAACGATAACGTAGCAGCGGCCTGAAGCCGACCGTTCTGGATGGATTTAATGCTGTATACAGCGCCGTCCTCGGCCGCTATATCGCTTGACACCTCAAGCCCATTCTGACGATAAAATTCAATTAACTCATTATGTTCTGCTTCTGAGAACCTCACTGCCTCACCGCCTTTAATAAAACGATTTTACACCATTTTAGTTTACGATGCAAGCGTTTTGATAATAATAACGGTTGTAGAACGTGGAGCCATCCACAAAGACATCCCCAAACGACACAAAAATGTGCATCTCGGAATCAGCCTTCCCCAGCGGGGAAGGGGGAACCGTCGAAGACGGTGGATGAGGAGAACAGCTGCCAATAGGCCCCAAACGACACAAAAATCGAATCTCCGTCATAGGGGAGGGCCTCTGACGGCAATCCGCGCTAAACAGAGCAACCCACAAACTTTAAACGATTAACCCTTGCCAAATCCTTCAATTTGTGATAACATATATTAGTTTAAGAAATCAAGATTTTTGAGAAGAGGTAAAAATATGCCCGATATAAAATCAGAGATACTGCGTCGCCGCACCTTTGCGATAATTTCCCACCCCGACGCAGGTAAAACGACCCTGACCGAAAAGCTTCTGCTTTACGGAAGAGCCATTCAGTCGGCAGGCTCGGTCAAAGGCAAACAAAACGACAAGCATGCCGTCTCCGACTGGATGGAGATCGAGAAAAAGAGAGGTATTTCCATCACCTCGTCGGTACTGCAGTTTGAGTACGAAGGCTATTGCATCAACATTCTTGACACCCCGGGACATCAGGACTTCTCGGAGGACACCTACCGTACCTTGACGGCGGCCGACAGCGTTGTTATGGTTATCGACGCGGCCAAGGGTATCGAGCCGCAGACAAGAAAGCTCTTCAAGGTCTGTGCAATGCGCCATATTCCGATATTCACCTTTATCAACAAGCTCGACCGTGAAGCAAGAGACCCGTTTGAACTGTTGGATGAGCTTGAAAAGGAATTCGGTATCGGCACATACGCTATGAACTGGCCCATCGGTTGCGGACAGGATTTCAAGGGCGTTTACGACCGTGAAAACGGTCAGATTCTGACCTTCTCAGAATTCCACGGCGGCTCTAACCGTCTTGAAGCCATAAAGTGCGACATCACCGACACCGAAAAGCTGGATGAGCTTATCGGTCAATACTCCCGTGCCGACCTTGTCGACCAGGTCGAACTGCTCGACGGCGCCAGCTTCGATTTCGACCTTGAACAGGTTCGTTGCGGTAAACTGACCCCCGTTTTCTTCGGTTCGGCTTTGAACAACTTCGGTATTGAGCCTTTCCTTGAAAACTTCCTTAAAATGACCACTACCCCACTTGCTTACCGTTCAGGTGACGAGTTGGTCGACCCTGCCGACGAGCGTTTTTCGGCCTTCGTTTTCAAAATTCAGGCCAATATGAACAAGGCTCACCGCGACCGAATCGCGTTTATGCGAATCTGTTCGGGCAAATTTGAGCGCTCCAAGGAATACTTCCACGTTCAGGCCAACAAACCGATAAAGCTTTCCCGCCCTCAGCAGATGATGGCCGAGGAACGCGAGGTCATCGACGAAGCGTTTGCCGGTGACATCATCGGTGTTTTCGACCCGGGTGTATTCAGTATCGGTGATACTATATGCGAAAAGGGTATGAAAATAGAATACGCAGGTATTCCGACCTTCGCGCCCGAGCATTTTGCCATTGTTGAACAGATCGACTCTTTGAAACGTAAGCAGTTTGCCAAAGGCATCACCCAGATAGCACAGGAGGGTGCCATTCAGATGTTCTTTTTGCCGAATTCCGGTATGGAACGCGTTTACGTCGGTGTCGTCGGTATGTTGCAGTTCGACGTTTTGCAGTTCAGAATGGAATCGGAATACGGTGTAAAATACAACCGTCAGGATACGGCGCACAGCCTTGTCCGTTTCATTGAAAACACCGACCTTGACATAAAATCCTTGAACCTTATGCAGACCACCAAGTGGGTGCAGGACGTCAAGGGCAGAAACCTGCTCCTTTTCACTGCCGATTATGAAATAAACTGGGCTTTGGATAAAAACCCCGGCCTTATCTTAAAAGAATTCAGTCAGATGCAGGAAGACCTGCAATAAAAAACTAAACAAAAGAGGACGAAGAATATAAAATTTCTTCGTCCTCTTTTTGTTTCATTTCAAAACACTATTTCTCGTCAACGACCTCAAACCATCTCCAACAACCGTCGGGTGTGAAAACCATCCTCCTGCCGTCGTCATCATAAGTATAACTGCCGGTAATACCAAAATTTGAATACCCGTTTTTAGTAGGGGTCTCACCCTCTTTGACCGTACCGATAAGCCTTCCTTCGACACATCCGCTGTCACCCATCGGCCCGTCCTCAGAAGTGCCACGGTACAGCTTGCCGTTGACCATTACCATCCACTTCGAATAATCAAAATCATCGGGCACCGTAATGTAACTCTCGACCGAAGCCGTGTCGTCGGGTGTGGAGACTTGGCTCACGTTACTCGAAGTCGAAACCAAGCCTGACGAGCTTGAGCCCGAGCTGTCAGCCGACCCACCGCAGGCACAAACGAAAACACAAAGCACGAGAATCAATACAAAACTCAAAAACCTTTTCATTATGTGACACCTCCTGTCAAAATAAATATAACATTTCGTTTTTTCATCTTCAACACATAAACGGTTACAAACAGCAGTTTATAATTTACATTGTTGTAATTTTATACTTAACTCTTTACATTTATGTAATCAGGAATTATAATAAAAGCAAACGTACTTATAACAAAATTGTTAAAAATCTCGTTTTTTAACCTGAAATTTTTTAATTTATGTAAGGATATTGCTATGTTTTTTGAAATCAAGGAAAATATAAAAGAGTTTTTCGATTCAAACAAACTGCCCGTCGTTTTGGACAGCGTCGGTTTTTTCGACGTGCAACCGCACATGACACGTCCCGAAGGCTTCCACTGTCACCACCTTCTGTGGGTCACCAAAGGCGAAGGCATATTCACATTCAACGGCAAGTCGGTAACGTTGACTGCGGGTCAGGGCATCTATTTTTCAAAAGGCTTTCCCCACGAATACAAGGCGGGTAAAGACGGGGTTTTCGGCAGTGCGTGGATAACCTTTCACGGGCTTGATAATTTGATGTTATGCTTCGGCATCACCAACTGCTTCATCTTCAAGGCCACCGACGAGGTATCGGCCGCCGCCCACCTGTTGCATAAGCATTGTTTACAGAACAGCACCGTCATCACACGCTCGGCCAAGTTTTATTCCCTTATGACCGAGCTTCTGACCTCGCATTTTGCACCGACCGTGCCGCTGACCGAACGAATCGACCGTTATCTTGAAAACAACTTTTCGATGGATGTTTCGCTGGACGATATAGCCGAAACGGTGTCACTCAACAAATTCACCCTGTGCAAGCGCTACCTTGAAGCATCGGGCACCACGGTAATGAACAAACTCAAAAGCATACGCATTGCCAAAGCCAAGCAATATCTTTTAAACACCGCTTTTTCGGTCGAAAAAATAGGTGAAATGTGCGGTTTTCAGAGTCCCAGCTACTTCGGCAAGGTCTTTCGTGAGGTCACGGGCAAAACTCCCCGCGAATACCGAATCAGAATTAAATAAACAAACGAAATCGCCTCTGTCCTTAAAACAGAGGCGATTTTAATTACATCAATCCGTGACCTTCAAGCTGATACAGATATATCCAGTCGACAATAAATTTGTTGGTGTTTTCCCATTCCCACTCGTTCTGCGATACCTCACCGCGCGAGTCAAAGGCGGTGGCCATACTGACCTGCAGATACATATACTGCGAATAGACCTTCTGCAGCTCTTCGGCCTCCATCACCGTCTCGCGCCAGACGTAACCGTCAATGGTAAAGCGAATGGTCTTGCAGTCCACCCACTCAAAGCCGTAGGTGTGAAAATCCATCCAAAGACCTCTTGGATCCCCCGAATAATACTTGCCGTGGTCCTTGACGGTATCATTGCGTCCATTGTGAAGATTCAGCATATTCCTGCCATAAGAGGTCGGCCACGCCCAAAGATTGCCGACGATGGAATATCCGTCACCGAAGGCCTCGTCAACGTCGGTTTCGCTGTACCACATATCGCGGTTATACCTCGACGACTTGGAAACCATCCAGAGTGCCGTCCAGAAGCCGTTACCCTTGGGGTGAATATCCGAAATTTCAAGGTAGCCGTACAAAAATTCCATCGTGCGGTCGGTCTTAAGCATTCCGCCATAATAGGCATCCTCGGTCTTGACCGCCTCGATAACCAAATTGCCGTCCTTGACATAATTATTCTTAAGCTTTGAACTTCCGCGATAGCAAGGCTTACCCTCGACCGAGGTGCCGCCTTTGACATCCCACGCAACGTTCCACTTGGCAACGTCAATATAAGAACCGTTGAACTCATCCCACCATTTGGGTTTATAGTACGTTTTATTATCGTAACCCTTGGCGGCGGTACTATAATTACCGTTTAACACCGACAAACTGCTGTCGATAACCTTATTTGTTTGGACGATTTTAGAGAATTCCGAAACCGCCATGGCGGTGGCATACGGGCTTCCACCGTTTAAATATATCTTTTTATCCTCAATACGTATCTCGTAGCTGTAACTGACGTCGATCTTTCTGACACCCTCACGGTCGCAGTTGCCGATGATGATTTCGTACTCAGAAGGTTCATTGGCGATAAGCTTTCCGCAAAACACCTCTTCACTGTAATCCTCAACCGAATAGCGGTCGTGTACTATCGGCACCACGTAACCCGTCTTTTTATAAAGCGTGTCGCAAAGCTTTTCGGTCTCTTGTTGAGTGATATACGAAACGTTATAGATCGGTCGCACGACCTTAAAACGCGAAACGTCCGAAATGTCACAGACAGTTGCGCCCTTTTCGTCACCCTTATGGAAATAATAGATTCCCTTTTTCTGCGGCTTTTTGAGATAGTTTTTAATAAAACACTCACTCGCATCTTTGAGCGACTCGACACAACCGCCGTAAATAACTATATCGTCACCAACCGAACAAACTATGTAATCCGACTGACGTCCCGTGCCGTTCTCCTCGAGAAACTTTTTAACCGTTTTGGTGGCTTCGCGGTCACAGTCGCCGATAAGAATTTCCCGGCTGTCATCACTGTCAGAATCAACGTACTGTCTCGGAGAAACTTCATAAATCTCCTTATATGCCTTAAAAATTTCGATAGATACGGGACCTGCTTCGGAATTTTCCGCGTCGGCACGGACGATGTTGAAGGTCGCCTTGCCGTCGGCACCGACAAAACTTATTTTTTCGGTCGACACCATTGTTTTGGCCGCCTCGTTCATCTTAGTGGCGCTATCGGCCGCACACCCAAAAATACCCGCCAAAAGACAAAGAGACAGCACTATTACACACAACCTCTTAAAAGTATGCTTCATAATACCGCCTCCGAAAATTTATTTTTCAAGTATCTCTTTGACCTTTTCACCGATAACGTCGGCCATTCGTCTGAAACCGAGATCGGTCGGATGACAGTTGTCAACCGTACCCTCGTTACCGCCCTTGAATCTCATCATTGCGCTGCCGTCAATAAACCAAACGTTTCGGTCGCCTTTGGCCTTGGCCTCCTCGTATGTCGCCTTGATAATATCGCGGCGCTTTATTTCGTCGGGTGCCAACACACCCTTCGGACGGGAAACCATAACAATAGGCAGTTCGGGATTTTTCTCACGAATTATACTGAACATTCTGTTGTGGGTATTCTGCAAATGTTCAACGCTCGGTGCGTTGTGGTCGTAGTCGTAAACAAAGACCGACATCTTAAGCCCTGCAATATACTCGGCAATTGCGTCCTCACCTTTGGCCGAACCCGAAAAACCGAGGTTTATATGGTCGCAACTGATTTCGCGGGAAATAATATTCTGATAGGCCATACCGGGGCGTGAAGCACAGCCGCCCTGAGTAATAGATGAACCGTAATACACGACGGGAACGTCGTATTTATACTCTGCGGCAGGCTTTAGCGTTGAACCGACCGCAATACCGATTTCAAGACTTTGGACCCTTGAATACAACGGAAAATGAATGGTTATATCGGTCTCTTCGCCGAGTCCCGTTTCGCGTTTCGCCTCATAACCGTCCTTCATATCATAGGGCGGCATAAACGAATTGACGTACAAGGCTTCACCGTCAACCTCCTTGTAAAGGTCAAAGCCTGCACTTCCGCAAAGGGTAAAGTGCGGTGCACGGTAAATAGCAGGCTCCTTTGCACGGATGATAATATAAGGTGAATTCGTTCTGAATTTCACACGGCCGCCCGCGGAATGATGGTTCAGAGTATCAACACCCTCATTTGTAGCCTTGGCAACTTCATACGGCATTCGGTGAAAAACGTCATCCCCATTTTCGGGAAAAATGAGGCCGTAAACCTTAAAAGGCTCCTCCAAACAGTTGAAAAATACCGTTTCAGCACCCGCCTCTACAGGTTGAACCGCAAAATTTTTATCAATTTTTGTAATATCGCTCATTTTTATCACCTTTTCATATTGCGCGTTCCTGATATTTATTGTATAATATACTTCATTTTAAGTCAATAAAATTATAATAGTTTTCTCTTGACTTTAGTGTGCTAATGTGCTAATATGATAGAGCGTTAAAGCAACCAAGGGAAAATTATCGTTTTTTATTATAATCGGAGGTCAAAATGACTATTGATGAAACCTTGTTAAAACGTGAAGAAGCGGCGGTCTACGCACTTCGTTCACTTTACCGCCGTTTCGGTTACACGCAGTTCAAAATGAGCAAGTTTGAGGAGTATGACCTTTATGTCCGCAACAAGGACTTCCTCGTGTCCGACGGCATTATAACCTTCACCGATACTAACGGTCGGCTTAAAGCTTTGAAGCCCGACGTTACTTTGTCCATCATCAATAATTCGAAGGATGCCGACGGAGTGCAGAAGCTTTACTACAACGAAAACGTCTACCGTATTTCGGGCAGCACCCATACCTTTAAGGAAATTATGCAAACCGGCCTCGAGTGTGTCGGTAACATCGGCCTTTTTGAGGTTGCCGAGGTTTTAAACCTTGCCGTAAAAAGCCTTGAAACCATTGACCGTAACACCCTTTTGGAGTTGTCGCACGTCGGTCTTATCGAGGCCGCTTTTGACGAGCTCGGTCTGGCACAGGAACTTCGTAAGAACGTAATTTCGTTTATAAAGTCCAAAAACACCGACGACCTCAAGGTGCTTTGCGACAATAATAATATAGATGCCGAAAAACTGACCGTTTTCAGCCGTAACTTTACGTCGGCCGACGAGGCCTTCGCCGCCGTCAAAGCGGCCTTCGGTTCGCAAAACGTACTCGATCAATTAAATGAATTTGAAACGCTTTACAGCGTTTTATCGGGCCTTGCTTCTTCGGTCAGAATAATCGTCGACTTTTCGTGCATCGGTACAATGAGTTATTATAGCGGCGTAGTTTTCAAGGGCTATGTTCAGAATATTCCCGACGCCGTACTGTCGGGCGGTCAGTACGATAAGCTGATGCGAAAGCTCCACCGCACGGCAGGTGCCATCGGCTTTGCGGTCTACCTTGACGAGCTCGGCCGCAACGTCCGTGAAGTTTCGGAATACGACGTCGATACCGTACTTTTATACGGTGACGACATCGGCGCGGCGCTGAAAATCGCCGAAGAACTTTCCAATGACACGACCTCTGTTCTGGCGCTTAAAGATATCCCTGAAAATTTGCGCTATCGCAGACTTTTAAAAATAACCGAGGAAGGAACGGTGACGATAAATGGAAATGATTAACGTAGCACTCCCTAAAGGCCGCCTCGGTGAAAAGGTCTATGAAATGTTTGAAAAAAGCGGTTTCCCCTGTCCCTCGATAAAGGAACCCAATCGCAAACTTATATTTGAAAATAAAGAAGCGGGTGTCCGTTATTTCTGGGTCAAACCCAGTGACGTCGCAATATACGTCGAACGCGGTGCCGCCGACATCGGTGTCGCAGGTAAGGATATACTGCTTGAATACGAGCCCGACGTTTACGAGCTTTTAGATTTGAATCTCGGCAAATGCCGAATGGCGGTCGCCGCAAAAAAGGACTTCAGAGACGACCCCAACTCGACCTTGAGGGTTGCCACCAAGTTCACCAACATCGCATCAAGATATTATGCTGACAAATGCCGCGATATCGACATTATCAAGCTCAACGGCTCGATCGAAATTGCCCCGATCTTAGGTCTGTCCGACGTTATCGTCGATATTGTCGAAACGGGCAAAACGTTATTGGAAAACGACCTTGAACCCAAAGAGACCATTCTCCCCATAAGCGCCCGACTGATTGCCAACAAGTCAAGCTATAAGTTTAAAAATGAATTGATCGAACGTGTGCGTGAGGGACTGTTAAGGCAGGTAAAAACAAATGATTAAGATTTTAAAATACGGTGAAGTTGAAAATTCTGAAATATTCGCCCGCGGCACCGCCGCAACCGACGTTTCAGGCATCGTTTCCGAAATTATTGAGGACGTCAAACAAAACGGTGATGCCGCACTCATAAAATATGCCGAAAAATTTGACAAGGCGGTTTTAACCTCTTTGGAGGTCACAAACGAAGAGATCGAGGAAGCGTTCAACACGGTTGAACCGAAATTTTTGGAGATCATTCGCACCGCCGCCCAAAATATCCGCACCTTCCACGAAAAGCAGGTAAGACAGAGCTTCATCATTTCCGAAAACGACGGCATCGTAACGGGTCAGAAGGTCACACCCATTGAAAAGGTCGGACTGTATGTCCCCGGTGGCACCGCCGCCTATCCGTCCACCGTTCTGATGGACTCAATCCCTGCCAAAATCGCAGGCTGTAAAGAAATCTGTATCACCACTCCGCCAAGTGCTGACGGCAAGGTAAACCCCGTAATTCTCGCCGCCGCAAAAATTGCAGGTGTTGACCGCATTTTCAAAACGGGCGGCGCCCAGGCCATTGCGGCACTTTCTTACGGCACCGAAACCGTTCCCAAGGTCGATAAAATTGTCGGCCCCGGTAACGCCTTTGTTGCCGAAGCCAAACGTCAGGTCTTCGGTCTTGTTTCCATTGATATGATAGCAGGGCCGAGTGAGATACTTGTAGTTGCCGACGGTACCTGCAACCCCGATTTTGTTGCCGCCGACCTGCTCAGCCAGGCCGAGCACGACAAAATGGCGAGTGCCGTTCTGGTAACCGACAGTATGGATTTGGCCGAAAAGGTCAGCGAGTCGCTCGAAAAACAGATTCCTTTGCTTTCGCGCTCGGAAATTGCCCGTACCTCTATTGACAATAACGGTAAGATCATCGTTGCCGATTGCCTTTTAAAGGCCATTGACATCGCCAACGAGATCGCACCCGAACATCTTGAAATTTGTGTTGACAATCCCTTCGATTACCTTGACAAGATCAAGCACGCAGGCAGTATCTTTATGGGCAAATATTGTCCCGAAGCGTTGGGTGACTACTACGCAGGTCCCAACCACACGTTGCCTACAAGCGGTACCGCAAGATTTTCAAGCCCCTTGTCGGTCGACGATTTTGTCAAAAAGACCCAATACACCTACTATACCCGCGACGCTTTGAGCAAGGTGGCCGACGATGTTGCCTTCTTTGCCGAAAAAGAGGGTCTCACCGCACACGCCAAAAGTGCAACAATTCGTTTTGAGGATAAAAAATGAGCAGATTTTTGAAAGACCGCTACTCAAAACTCGAGGTTTATACCCCGGGTGAGCAGCCGCGAGATAAAAAATACATAAAACTCAATACCAATGAGTCACCGTTCCCGCCGTCAAAAGGTGTAATAAAAGCGGTAAACAAATCCGAAGTGAAGGACCTGCGGCTTTATTCCGACCCGACGGGGACCGCGCTCAAAACCGCGTTGGCCGAACTGCACAACGTCAAAAGGGAAAACATCTTTCTTTCCAACGGTTCGGATGATATTCTCAATTTCTCGTTTATGGCATTCACCGAAAAGGGCGCAATGTTTCCCGAAATCAGCTACGGTTTTTATGAGGTATTTGCCGAGCTTCACGGAATCGAGTCGGTAAAGGTGCCTTTGAAGGACGATTTTTCCATTGACCCCAAAGATTATATAGGTGACGGCAGGATGATCGTCATTGCCAACCCCAACGCACCGACGGGACTATGCCTTTCGGTTGAGGAAATAGAAGGCATTTTGAAGCAGAATCCCGACAGCGTTGTCGTAATTGATGAAGCCTACGTCGACTTTGGCGGCCAATCGTGCTACCCGTTGATTAAGACCTATAAAAACCTTTTGGTGGTACAGACCTTCTCAAAATCGCGCAGTATGGCGGGTGCCAGACTTGGCTTCTCAATTGCCGACGAAGAATTGATTGCCGACCTTGAGCGCATCAAATATTCCACCAATCCGTATAATATTAACCGCTTGACCACCGCGGCAGGTGTTGCCGCCGTCAAGGACAATGATTATTATATCAAAAACTGTCAAAAAATCATTGCCGCACGCGACTATACCACCCGTGAACTTGAAGCATTAGGCTTTTTCGTTATTCCGTCAAAGGCCAACTTCATTTTTGCAAAGAGTGACAAAATCGGCGGTGAGGATCTGTATCTGAAGCTCAAAGAAAACGGCATACTCGTCCGTCATTTTACAAAAGAAAAAATCAAGGACTTCAACCGTATCACTGTGGGGAGTCAAAAAGAAATGGAAGCCTTCATAAAGGTTACCAAACAAATATTGGAGGGCAAATAATGAGAACCGCCACTATTGACCGCAAAACCAAAGAGACCGATATTAAAATGAGCTTAAACCTCGACGGTACAGGCAAATCGACCGTCAACACAGGTTGCGGATTTTTAGACCATATGCTGACCCTTTTTGCCAAGCACGGACGCTTTGATCTGGACGTCACCTGCAAAGGCGACGTTGAGGTCGACTACCACCACACCGCCGAGGATGTCGGCATAGTGTTGGGACAATGCGTAAAATCTGCCTTGGGCGATAAAAAAGGCATCATCCGTTACGGCAATATGATTCTGCCGATGGACGAAGCGTTGATTTTATCGGCCGTTGACATTTCGGGCAGAAGTTACTTAAAATGCACCTTTCAGGGGTTGACCGAAAAGGTCGGTGACTTTGATACCGAGTTGGTCGAGGAATTTTTCCTCGGCTTTGTCCGCAATGCCGAGCTGACATTGCACATCAAGCAGTTCGACGGCGAAAATACCCACCACATTATCGAGGGCACCTTCAAATCGGTCGCAAGGTCTTTGAAGGATGCGGTAGCCATCGACCCTAAATTCAAAGACGAAATTCCTTCCACAAAGGGTGTACTTTAAATGATAGCAGTTATAGATTACGGAGTGGGAAATCTTTTCTCACTCTGTTCATCGTTAAAATACGTCGGTGCCGACGTGGTGGTCACGGGTGACCCCGAAGTCATAAAGACGGCCGACAAGATAATTTTACCCGGTGTCGGCGCATTCGAGGACGCAAGAAAAAAACTCGCGGCAAACGGACTTGATGAACTCATAAAGCAACGCGCCGCCGCAGGTGTTCCGCTTCTTGGCATCTGCCTCGGAATGCAGATGCTTTTTGAGGAAAGCCACGAATACGGCGTCCATAAAGGGTTGGGACTTATCAAGGGAAGGGTTATTGCCATGAAGGGCAAAATCCCCGAAACTCTCGATGTTCCTCACATGGGTTGGAATGCGTTGAAATTCCACAACCCTTCGCCGCTTTTCAAATACATAACTGAGGGCGACTGTGTTTATTTCGTCCATTCCTACTATGCCGACGGCTGTGAACAAAGCCTTATCGCATCAAGCGAATACGGCATTCCCATCACCGCCGCGGTACAGAACGGCAACGTCTACGGTTGCCAATTCCACCCCGAAAAAAGCGGCAACGTAGGATTGAATATCTTAAAAGCATTTTGTGAGAGGTAAGGCGCTTTATGATAATTTTCCCCGCAATCGACATTGTCGGCGGCAAGGCCGTCCGACTTTTTAAGGGTGACTATGCCCAAATGACGGTCTATAACGACGACCCGTCGGCCGTAGCGTTAGATTTTGAAATATTGGGCGCCACCCATATTCATTTGGTCGACCTTGAGGGTGCGAAAAACGGTGATACCCCCAATATCGAGACCGTAAAGCGCATCCGCGAAAAAACCGATCTTTTCATCGAAATTGGCGGAGGCATCCGCAATATGGAAACGGTCGACCGATACCTCTCGGCAGGTGTCAACCGTTGTATTTTAGGCACCGCCGCCGTAAACGATGAAGCCTTTTTAAAGGCGGCCATCGACAAATACGGCGACAAAATTGCCGTCGGTGTTGATATTAAGGACGGCTTTGTTGCCATTAAAGGTTGGCTTGAAAAATCACAGTACACAGGACTCGAGTTCTGCGAAAAAATGCAAACTCTCGGTGTCAAATACATCATCTGCACCGACGTTTCCAAGGATGGTGCAATGAAGGGCACCAATTTGGGTCTGTACCGTGAAATGAGACAAAAATTCTCAATGAACATCACCGCTTCGGGCGGCGTTTCAAGTATGGACGACGTTAAGGCTCTGCGCGAAATGGACGTTTACGGCTGTATCATCGGCAAGGCCTACTACACGGGTGCCATCGACCTTAAAGAAGCATTGGAGGCGGCAAAATGATAACCAAAAGAATCATCCCCTGCCTCGACGTCAAAAACGGACGTGTTGTCAAGGGTGTCAATTTTGAAGGACTTAACGATGTTTCCGACCCCGTAAGCCTTGCGGCCTATTACAGCGATTGGGGGGCCGACGAACTCGTTTTCTATGACATAACGGCCTCGGCCGAGGGCAGACAGCTGTTCACCGACATATTGCGTGAGGTTGCATCCAAAATATTCATTCCATTGACCGTCGGCGGCGGCATAAATACGCTGGACGATTTTGACCGCGTATTAAAATGCGGTGCCGATAAGGTCAGCGTAAATTCGGGTGCCATACGTAACCCACTGCTCGTTGAAGAGGCGGCAAAAAAATACGGCGACCAATGTGTTGTTCTGTCGGCCGACATCAAACGTGTCGACGGCAAATTCACCGTTTTCGGGAAAGGCGGCAGAGAAAATACGGGAATGGAAGCCATTGAATGGATAAAGCGTTGCGTCGGTATGGGCGCGGGCGAGGTCGTGGTCAATTCCATCGACACCGACGGCGTAAAGCAGGGCTTTGACCTCGAAATGCTTTCGGCCGTTTGCGATGCCGTGAAGGTCCCCGTTATTGCTTCGGGCGGCGCCGGCGGTATCGACCATTTTACCGAGCTTTTCAAAAAAGACCCGAGGGTTTCGGCAGGACTTGCCGCGTCGATATTCCACTTCGGTGAGGTCAAGATACACGACCTTAAAAAGGAACTTTCGAAAAACGATATTTTAGTGAGGCTTTAAAAATGAATACTAATTTTGATATTTCACAGCTTAAATTTGACGATAAGGGACTTATCCCCGCCATCGTGGTCGACAGTTTGACCAAAAAGGTTCTGACTTTAGCCTATATGAACGAGGAAAGCCTTAAAATTTCAATGGAAAAGGGACTCACCTGTTTTTACAGCCGTTCAAGACAGGAACTTTGGCTCAAAGGTGAGACCAGCGGCAACTATCAGCACATCGTGTCGATAACCGCCGACTGCGACCGCGATGCCTTGACCGTGGTGGTTGAAAAGGACGGCCCCGCCTGTCATAAGGGTACCGATTCCTGCTTTACGGAAAACATCTGGCAAAGCGAGGAACTGTCGGAATATTCTATGGACGGACTTTATGAACTGTTAGAGGGACGAAAGGCCGATATGCCCGAGAATTCCTACACGACCTATCTTTTCTCAAAGGGTCTCGACAAGATACTCAAAAAGGTCGGCGAGGAATGTACCGAGGTCATCATTGCCGCCAAGGACCACGACAAAAAAGAGACTATTTATGAAATTGCCGACCTCGCCTATCACATTATGGTTATGATGGTTGAAAACGGTATTTCGCTTAATGACGTGCGTAAAGAGTTGGCCTCTCGTCACGTTATCGACCACAAGGTAAAACAGGAGAAGATGGCAAGTGATAACGACTGATCTTCACACCCATACAAATTACTGTGACGGTGAAAACACACCCCGAGAAATGGTTGAAGAAGCTTGTAAAAGAGGCTTTAAATACTACGGCTTTTCGGGTCATTCTTATGACCCGTGCGTTGAACCGTACAGTATGACACCGACCGGCACCGAACAGTATAAAGCCGAAATCAACGCCCTGAAAAAAGAATACGAAGGTAAAATAACGATATTTTTAGGACTTGAGCAGGATTACCATTCCGCGCCTTATGGTGACGGCTATGATTACATCATCGGCTCGGTGCACAATGTCAAAAAGGACGGCAGGCTCTACCCTGTTGACCTTAACCCCGAGATGCTGCAGGATGTTTTGGATGAGCATTACGGCGGTGATTTCGAAAGCTTCGCCGAAGAATATTTCAAGTTGGTCGAGGATGTCGTCAACAAAACAAACTGCGATATAATCGGCCATATCGACCTTATATCAAAGTTTTTCGAAATCCATCCCAGAACATTGACCGACCGATACAAAAACGCTGCTTTGAATGCGGTGAAAGCGCTTGTGCCGTACGGCAAGTTCTTTGAAATAAACGTCGGTGCAATGACCCGTGGTTATCGCACCGTCCCTTATCCTGCCGAGTTTATTTTAAAAGAAATAAACCGACTTGGCGGCAAAATAGTCATCAACGGCGACTGCCACGAAAAGGAACGATTGGGTGATTTTCTCGAAGATGCCGCAGTTCTGGCAAAAAAATGCGGCTTTTCAGAACGTTGGCTACTCACCGAAAACGGATGGAAAGCCGAAAAGCTGTAAAAAAGAAGAACGGAAAAGCGAATTGCTTTTCCGTTCCTTTTTATTTAATCTTTGATTTTCTTACGGTTTCGGATGATTCCGATGATCGAGGACACAAGCACGGTGCACTCGTAAACCGCACCGCCGACCGAGCCGACCAGAATGTTATATGCAAGACATAACGGTGATTTCACAAACATACAGTATCGGGTCTTTTGTGTGTCGGGCATGGCAAGGCTTACGGTAGCCACCACAAGTCCGCCCATTATCAAGGCTGAATACCAAGCCTCCCAGGTCAGGATGCTTGTGATTATTACGATGACGGTAAAAACGATCAGTTCGATATTTCCTTTGCCGCCACGCTTGTCACGCAAATAGAAGAACAGACATTTTACTGCCGCAAGAAAATTCAGCGCCGCCGCAGTCAAGGCGTTGCCGATACAAAAATAATGCGCCGAAAATATCAGTGCGGTGGCAAGCTGAAAAATCAACAAGCCTGCGGGTTTTTTCATCTGATAAGAGATAAAACCCGTCACCACGGCCAATATGCCCAAGCCTTGGCCTATCATTTCCAACATAATATCCCTCTTTAATTAAAAGTTGTTGTAGGGGAGGGCCTCTGTGCCCTCCCGAAAGCCGTCTTGCGACGGGCGAACGCAGTAAAGCCCCTACGATAAGCCTTCCCCTTGAGGGGAAGGGGGACCGCATTAGCGGTGGATGAGGTGGATACCGCCACGACAAATTATAAATGATACAATTTTACCATTTTACGATATCCTCTTACAAAATACCCTCTCTTTGGAGCTTTTCTCGCTTAAGGTCGTTTAAAATTGTGGGGTAAAGCTGACAGGTCATACCGCCGTCGACCGTAATTTCTGTACCCGTGATATTCTTGGAAAGGTCGCAACCGAGGAAGTATGCCGCATTGGCAATATCCTCAAAATCCGAAATGTCGCCAATCGGAGTCAACTCGCCGTTGACTATCTGCTTGTTACCCATCTTGACCCAACGCTCGGTCTTAATTGTGCCGGGCAAAACCACGTTGGAACGAATACCGTACTTACCAAGGTCAAGTGCCAAAGCCTTAGACAACGAATTGATGCCGCCCTTTGATGCCGAATATGCCGCACGATTGGGAATGACACGGTATGCCGTGTTGGAGCTTATGAAAACGATAGCACCCTTTTTGTGGTCACGCATACGGATAGCGGCCTGACGCACCATCGAGAAGTTCCACACAAGGTTGGTCTCAAAGACCTCCTGGAACTCGTCCAAGGT
>JAGBXM010000141.1 GCA_017629275.1 Clostridia bacterium | reverse complement strand
GTTCACTGCACCTATGACCCCGAAAGCTTTGGCGGTGAAACTCCTGATGGCAGAAAGGTTAAGGGCACTTTACACTGGGTTGATGCTAAAAATTCTACCGATGTTGAGGTAAGACTATACGAGCGCCTTTTCAATGTTCCTAACCCAAGCGATGAAGAGGGTGTTTCCTCTTTTGCTGATAACCTCAACCCCGATTCGCTCACCATTTTGAAGGGTGCTAAATGCGAGGCCTTCATGAAGGACGCCAAGCCCGGTGATAAGTATCAGTTTATGCGTCAGGGCTATTTCTGTGTTGATACTCTCAGCACTCCCAATAACCTTATAATCAACCGTACCGTGGCTTTGAAGGATTCATTCCAGAAGAAGTAAGCCACAACCGTAGGGGCGAACTGCGTTCGCCCGCGGACCGTCGAGGTAGCGAAGCGTGCGAGTCGGTAGTGAATGACAGTCCGGTGGACTGTCAGAGCCGACGAGGGACCAAGCACCGCAGTGCGAGACCGCCGGTCCCTACAAAACAATCTAAGCCTCTGCAATGAATACCGCTTGCAGAGGCTTTTAACAAAATTAAGGATGTGACTCAAATGAAGGTCAAAGAAATACTCGATTTTCTTTATGGCATTGCGCCCAAGGAACTTGCCGAGGATTTTGACAATGTTGGCTTGCTTGTTGGTGATGAAAATGCTGAGGTCAAGGGTATTATGGTATCGCTTGATTGCTTCGACGAGGTCATTGACCGAGCTGAGGACCTTGGTGCCAACCTTATCGTGACCCACCACCCCATAATCTTCAGCGGCTTGAAATCGGTCACCTCTGACAGTCTTGTTTATAAGTTGATCTCCAAAGGCATTTCGGTCATTTCAATGCACACCAATCTTGACCAGGCTGACGGTGGCGTGAACGATGCCTTGTGTGAGGCTTTGGGGCTTTATGATATAGAGAAGATTATCACAACCGACGGTTTTTCAATGCGGAAGGGTTATCTCGATCAGCCCGAAGACCCCTATTCATTTGCCAGACACGTTAAAGAAGCTTTGGGTGGTGCCGTAAAGTTCGTGGCAGGTGACCACGATATTACCACGGTGGCCGTTTGCGGCGGTTCAGGTGGAGATTTCCTCCTTGACGCTGTAATAATGGGTGCCGATGCGCTAGTGACCGCCGATATCAAGCATCATTTGTTCATCGAGGCAGGACGACTTGGCATATCACTTTACGATGCAGGACACTTTAACACCGAGGATGTTATCGTTTCGGTGCTATGCCGCGACATTGCAGGCGCCTTCCCCGAAATCGACGTTTCGGAATGCCATTTTTCAAAAATTGAATCTATTTAATAAAATGACCCGTGGAAATTTCTTTCCACGGGTCATTTTATGTGATTAGCATACTCAATATTATTAAAGTAATTTTAACAAAACAAGTTTCTTCACAGGATATCAAACCCGATTCCGACACGGGAACTTTTTATTTCATTTGAAGATTTTGTCTTTAAGCGTCCTATAATCTTCATAATGATTTCTCCTGTAAATCAAACATACTTGATATATTTATTCGACAATCCCTCTTGCTTGGTTCATTCTTTCAACGTGAATATGGGTTAATGCGGCAATACCCTCAAAATCTCGGTTGGCGATCAGTTCGGGCTTTAAGATTGAAGCAC
>JAGBXM010000140.1 GCA_017629275.1 Clostridia bacterium | reverse complement strand
GGAACCGCAATAGTAGCCGCCATAATCGCAAGCAACTGCTGGATCGCGAAGACGATCATCGCGCCGAATTTGGGTTTGTCGTGAATGCCGTAAACTAAATTGTTTTCCATTTTAGACCCTCCAAATATAAAATTTATGGATATGGAAGCGTTATACTTCTCACAAATTCTATACTATCACATATTGTTGACAATTTCAAACATAAAACGCGATATTTTGTAATTTTTTGAAAAATTGTGCCATATCTTGTATAGGAAAGGCAAATCGGGAGGCGGGCAGCTGAAATTACACTCGTAGGGGAGCACCTATGTGTGCTCCCGAAAACGGGCGAACATGTATGTAAAGCCCCTACGGTGTCGGCGCAGAATGAGGGGCGCGCACTTTAAGTGCGCGCCCCTAAGACGGTAAATTTAAATTTTATTCAATTACGCACTTGACTTCAATATTCTTGATGGTGCGGCCGCTTGAGGCGGCGGTCCAATCAATGGCGCCGAAGTCGTCAACGTGTGACGACAGATCGGTTCCGTCGGCGGCAATGAGTGAAAAGCCGTTTATTCTGTAATTGGTTCCCAGAGTGCTGAGCTTGGCCAGAATGTGGTTGGTAAAAAGACCCTTGGCAACAACGGCTTCACCTATTGCTTTGCCGTCTTTATCAAAAGCGGCAAGTTTGTGGGCAACCGAGGAATAAACCTCGATACCGCCGAATTGGGCATTCTGATCTGCGAGTCCGAGATATTTATAAAGGTTAGAAGCGCAGTCGGCACCCATTTTGTTGAAGGTTGCCTGCGAATAGTGGATGGTGTTGGTCTTATCCATATCAAGCGGAGCCGATGCGGCGCAGGTCTCACTCATAGTCGAGATCATAAACAGATTGTCAATATCGTTGCAGAGCTTATACTGTGCGTTGCGGGCAATAGTGAGGCTCATACTGCCTTGGGCGGTGGCACCTGCCTTGTCGGCGCGGACGACCGAGATACCGCCGAAGTCGAGTCCGAGTTCACTCATAAAACCGTAGTGCATACTCTTATAGGCATCATAATAGCCTTGATCGCTATTGACGGTGCTTTGGCATTCGGGTTTGCCGTAGACCTCTTCGTGTTCGCCCTGATTCCAGATATAACCTGTATAAACGATGTTATAATTCTTGCTTAAGGCGTTGTATGAGGATTTATATATTTCAACGGCTTTGGCATAAAGCTGAGTATTGCTGTTGCATTCGCAAATATAATCATCGGGGTTTGGTGTCCACTCGTGGACCCCGACCGCACCGACGGCGGCCTGAACGAATACGACCTTGGTGCCCGTCAACTTGTTCCACTCAATACCGAACGACGGGGAGACACCACCTAAAGTATTATCAAGACGCGAAGCGTCGCAAAGCTTATTCATATCACGGTCGTCCGAAAGCACGGTGATGGCGGAGCGGTAGCCGCTCGAGTAGCAGGTGCCTTTTTCGGGGATGACGGGGACCTCGGAGAAGTTCGCTATCTTACCGTTAGCAACACCGCCGTATTCCGAAGAGAAACCAACGCTTGTGGTAAAGTTGGACTGACCTGTGACCAGGATAATTGTTATATCCTCTTTGGAATCGTCGTAAGGACGGTTGGATTTGAATTTTGTAACCTCGCCCTTTTTAACCTTGATGGTCAGGGTTGCATCGGAAATATCGGTCGATGCGGTATCGTTTGACGCGGTATCGGAACTGCCCGATACTACCGACGAGTCGGTCTTACCGTCGGTGTTGCCGGTGTTATCGCCGTCGCAAGCGCAAAGACAAAGACCGAGCAAAAGGGCCAATATAAGTGCAAGAATACGCTTTGTCATAATCAAGACTCCTTTAATTTGGGTTGTTTACCATTTTATCATTAGAATGTCGGGTTGTCAACATTTAGCCCCTGACCGTGTTAACGGGGGAGCCTTTTAAAAAGGCCTCGATATTGCCTTCGACAATGCCCATCAGACGTTTGCGGGTCTCAAGTCCTGCCCACGCAACGTGGGGAGTGATAATGCAGTTGTCGACCCCCAAAAGAGGACAATCGGCCGCCATCGGCTCTTGTCTTAAAACGTCGAGACCTGCGCCGAGCAGGTGACCCGTGGTGAGTGCCTCTTTCAAAGCGTGTTCATCCACAAGTCCTCCGCGTGCCGTGTTGATGAATATGGCACCTTTTTTCATTTTTGCAAAGTTTTCTTTGGTCATCATATCGGCCGAATCGGCATTTAAAGGACAATGCAACGATACGATGTCGGATTTTCTCAAAAGCTCGTCCAAGGTCACCTGAGTGACCGAAGTGTCGTCGACCGAGTGACGCTTATAGACCAAAACCTTCATACCGAATGTCTTGGCTATATCGGCAACGCGGCGACCAATACTGCCATACCCTACGATACCGATGGTTTTGCCCGAAAGCTCCAGCATCGGCAACGGAAAAAACGAGAAGGTGCGGCTTTTTATCCAGTCGCCTTTTGCCACGAGGTTATTATAGTCGTGGGTGCGGTTGACGAGTTCCAAAATAAGGGCAAAGGTCTGCTGTGCGACCGCCTCGGTCGAATAGCCCGGCACGTTGCAGACGGTAATGCCGTGCGAATCGGTAAATCTTAGGTCGATATTATTGAATCCCGTCGCAAATAGACCGATGAATTTCAAGTTTTTGGCATCCTTCAGATTTTCGGCCGTCATGGGTGTTTTGTTGCATAAAACGATATCGGCCGATTTTATGCGCTCGGCCACCTCGTCGGGCGCGGTGAGTCCGTAAACGGTGACCGAGCCGAAGCGGTCAAAAATATCGAAGGAAAGGTCGCCGCCCGTTACGGTGTCGGCATCGGTTATGACGATATTCATAAAGCGTCTCCTGAACATAAATTTTTGAACATACAAATCTTCAAATATATTTTACGGCAGCCGACCTTTAATGTCAATTAAAATTCATAAATGACGGTCTTTACAATAATAAAAAACTGTGGTATACTATATCGGAAATAAGATTTTTTGGAGGTTTAAGAATGGCTGATAAGAAGCTCACATATAAGGGTAAGCCCATGGCAAGATGCGGCGATACCATTTACTACGGTAACACCGAGGAAAAGTATATCGTTAAAATTCAGATCAACACCACCAAGGACGTCGGCGGTATCAAGGTTGCCGACAAGGTAACCGTTGAACTGCTTTTGAGCGACCGCGATGCTAAAGACCGCGTTCAGAAAAAGAGTGAAAAGACAGGTCTTTATGCAGCTTTGGATATCGGTTCCATCTGGCTTGAGAGAGCGTTGAAGGGTTAATTTCAACAAAGGTTTCGCACTGCAACTTTTTACGGTGCGAAGCCTTTTATTTTTTTGTTGAACTGCAGTTTTTAAAATGGTATAATCTAATTAAATAATTTATGCGAGGGGCGTCGAACCCGAACCGCCTCGCATTAACAGTAAAGGTTGGGTGAAAGATGGATAACCGAGATATTGTGCGTTCGCATTTCAGCAGGGCGGCCGTCTTCAGAGAAAAGGCAAGGGGCGCTGTTATTCTGCATATTTCGGACACGGCAACGTGGCAGTACGCTTCATTGAGCGAGTTGTTGTCCATAGTGCGTCCCGATCTTATTATCCACACGGGCGACTGTGCCGACGAATATAAGGTCGGCCGCAAGGAAGGTGACCGCGAGCCTTACGAAGCGGCCATAAAAAAGCTCATTAAAATTTTGCAGGAGCCTGACTGTCCGATCATCTTCACCTACGGTAACAATGACGACATTCTGCTTTTAGAGGGCGAGAAAAACGTCACAATAATGCAAAATCACACCGAGTTTGAACGGTTTGGTGTCAAGTTTATGATCGACCATTATCCGTATTACGATACTGTTGACGTTGATTTTGCCATGTACGGACACAGTGCAAGGTTTGACCCACACTATCCGCCCAAAGACTCGGCGGGTGAGCCGGTATATCTCAACGGTAATTTCTATTGGACGGTTATCGACTCGCACGACAAGGGCTTTTTGAGGTTGCCTTGTATTCAACCGTTGGTATTTGACGACAAATATCTGACCGACGAAAACGGCGAAGAGTATATTATGCGAACCGAAAAGGGCAATGACCGCAGTTGGAGACTGCCGCCGAAACGTCGGTGGTTTTTGACCCAGATGCATTTGCACGCAGGTGTTGAGGACTTTTCGAGTATGCGGTCGCACGCGGCGGCGGCCAAGGCGGTCGGTTATAACGCTTTGTTTATTACCGAGCACGATTTAAGAATGAACCGCAACCGCGGTTGCATCGAGTCGTTTTGGCTTGAAAGCGAAGGCGCGGCCGAGCGTCCCGACCTTAAAGCGGGTTGGTACAAATCCGATGACACCCCTGCCGATGCCTCAAAGGACGGCGACGGCTATTCGCTGTTATTGAACGAAAGCGAAAGCGCCACCTTTAAAAGTATCGGCAAAAAGCACCAGGTTTCCTTACTTGCCGACGTGACGGTGACCGTCAATATGTCGGTCGCAGGGTCGGCCTTGGTCGATTTTACGCTGTCGCAACGTCCCGAAGATTTCCAACAGCAGCACATCCGATACGGTATCGGTGATGTGACGGGTGAGGAGTGGTTCAAATCGGTCCAAAAATCGGACGATGGGGTTTATACCTTCAAGTTGTCGGACGACGTCTTACTGTTTGACCCCGAGTTTGGTCAGGATAACGCTTTGCTTTATATTACGGTGACCGCCGTTTCGGGAAAAGTTGCGGTCAAAAGGTTTGATATTGACCGAAAATATGTTGCCGAGGACGTCAGAAAACGTCAGAAAACTCTGGGCAAGACCATTGGCCCCAAATATAATATTTCCATCAATTCTGGGTTCGAAATGTCTTTGGGACATCATCAAAACTGCTTCTCGGCCTACGTTCCCGTTACCGATTACGGCAAAACAGGGTTTGTGAAATCTAAAGACACGGGTGCCGAATATCTTAAATCAAAGGATGCTACATTTGCCTATAACCATATGTTTAGCGAACGCAAAAATGTGTTGCCCGAAGAACACGAAAAAACCATACTCGAAATGGTCGAGTTCGGCTTGTCGGGTGGGTTCGGCGGCGCGGGACTGCTTGAAGTCGGCTTCCCCGAGGGTCGTTACACCTTCTCTATTGAGGAGCATTTGAAGGTGTGGGATATGTTGGCCATTGGCGGACTTAAAATGGTCGGCTACGGCGACAGTGACAGCCACAATTCCAAAATCGGTTGGCTTGACGGTAATAACTTCGGCAGTTGGATATTAAGCCGCGACCGTGCGCAGGAAACGCTTGAACGGGCAATGCGAAAGGGCCGCGTTTGTTTCGGCAATCCCGTAAGATTTAAGTCGAATTGGGACTTTAAGATAGGCGATTCAACGATAGGTGATACCGTTAAATGCGACGGCGATGTGACGGCCGAAATCAAATTTTCGAAGTTGGCCGAGCCTGTTCTAGTGCGTGTTGTATCGGGCGGTGAGGTCATAGAGCGTTATACCGTCTCAACACCGTCTGTTGAGATAAAGCTTGACCTTTCAAGAGGCGACCTTGACTGTTGCCCCGTGCGTGTTGAGGTGTGGTCGAATGAGGTTGACTCAAAGCCGTTATTCTTCACCAATCCCATTTATCTTGAGAAATAAAAAATGCCTTGTCAACCGAGTGTTGACAAGGCGTTTTTGTTGTTTAAATATCCAAAGTGAAGCCGTCGAAGGAAATGTCGACGGGAATTTGGCAGTTGTTTATTGCTTCATTTACGGTGGGATGGTTTCCCAAAATCTCGCGGCCGTGGTGGACAAATACGAGGTGCTTTACGTTGTGCGTTTCGGCAAAGTCGCACACGTCCTTGACGGTGTGGTGACCCGTCTCGCAAAGCAGAAGGTCGCAACCGTCACCTACGGGTGCCAAAAGGTCATCCATATTTTTTATGTCGCCCGAGAAAACGATTGATTTTTCTGCCGTTTCGATGCGGTATGAAAATGAACGGCAATGACCGTCCTCGGCAGGAGCCAGATGGTGTGACTCAAAGGCCGAAACCGTGAGATTTTCGTCTTTATAAAACTGACCGAATTTCGGGGTGTCGGCCGTAATGTCGAATGAACACTTGAAATCGCCCTCGGTAAGCTTTAACGCACCCAGAATATGTTCCCAAGCGGCAACGTCGGGGATAAACAGCTTTATCTCGCCGTCGGCCACGGGTCTTTTGTAAAATCCGCTGATCTTTCTGATAACCCAGAAAAGTCCCATAAGACCGCCGATGTGGTCATAGTGCGTGTGCGAAATAAACACGGCACGGGTTTTGGTCAGGTCGACTTTTGACAAATGCGAACTGTATGAGCAGTTTTCACCTGCATCGAAAAAGTAGTTGCGGTCGGAAGCGGTCAACACAATACTTGTGTGATGGCGCTCGGGCATCGGCTCGGTGCCCGAGCACGAGCCTAAAATTTTGATGGTTGCCATCGCGTTCTCCTTTTTATTCATCCAGCTTGAGTACCGCCATAAAGGCTTCCTGAGGAACCTCAACCGAGCCTAACTGACGCATTCTCTTCTTACCTTCCTTCTGTTTTTCAAGAAGCTTTTTCTTACGGGTAATGTCACCGCCGTAGCACTTGGCGAGAACGTCTTTACGCATTGCCTTGACGGTTTCTCTTGCAATTATCTTGCCGCCGACCGCAACCTGAATGGGAACCTCAAACAACTGACGGGGAATATAATCCTTCAGCTTTTCGGCAATTCTTCTGGCGCGTGCGTAGGCATTGTCGGCGTGAACGATGAACGACAGAGCATCCACCACGTCACCTGCCAACAAAATGTCGAGTTTGACCAGCTTAGACGGTTGATATTCTTTGATTTCATAGTCATAACTTGCGTATCCGCGTGTGCGTGATTTGAGCGCATCGAAAAAGTCATAAACTATTTCACCGACGGGCAGGATATAGTGCATATCAACGCGGTCACCAATGTACTGCATACCGATATATTCGCCCCTTCGCTCCTGACAAAGGCCCATAATGGCACCGACAAATTCACTCGGACTGTAAATGTTGACGTCGGCCACCGGCTCCAAAGCCGTGAGAATGGTGGCAGGGTCGGGGTAGTTGGTGGGGTTGGAGACGGTCACCGTTTCGCCCGTCGAAAGTTCAAATTTATACTCAACGCTGGGTGCGGTGGTGACAAGGTCGAGGTTGTACTCACGTTCAAGTCGCTCCTGAATGATCTCCATGTGCAATAGTCCTAAAAATCCGCAACGGAAACCGAAGCCCAAAGCACCTGAGGTCTCGGCCTCGAAAAGCAGGGAGGCATCGTTCAACTGCAGTTTTTCAAGCGCCTCTCTCAAATCGGTGTAATGTGCGCCGTCGGCAGGGTAGATACCGCAGAAAACAACGGGATTGACCTTGCGATAGCCTTCCAAAGGCTCGGCGGCAGGGTTTTCGGCATCGGTCATGGTGTCACCGACTCGGGCATCGGCCACGTTTTTGATGGCGGCGGCAATATAGCCGACCTCACCCGCCTTCAAAACGTCGCACGGGGTCATAATGTTGGCACGTTTTCTGCCGACCTCAACAACGTCAAACTCGGCACCCGTTGCCATCATTTTTATGGTCTGTCCGGGGCGGACCTCACCCTCGACAACGCGGAAATAAACGATAACGCCCTTATAAGAGTCGTAATAAGAGTCGAAAATAAGCGCCTTCAAGGGCTTGTCGGAGTCACCCTTTGGTGCGGGAATGTGGGTGACGATCTTTTCAAGCACCTCGGGGATGTTGATGTCGTTCTTGGCCGAGATAAGCGGTGCATCCGAACCGTCGATACCGATAATGTCCTCAATATCGTGACGGACGCGCTCGGGGTCAGCGCTCGGCAGGTCGATCTTATTGATGACGGGCAAAAGCTCAAGTCCGTGGTCGACCGCCAGATAGGTATTGGCCAGGGTCTGCGCCTCAATGCCCTGCGAAGCATCGACAATAAGAATTGCACCCTCGCAGGCGGCAAGTGAACGGGATACCTCATAGTTAAAGTCGACGTGACCGGGGGTGTCAATAAGATTAAATTCGTATTCAAGACCGTCCTCGGCTGTATAATAAAGCGTTACGGCGTGTGATTTGATGGTAATACCTCGCTCACGCTCAAGGTCCATACTGTCTAAAAGCTGGTCCTCCATATCGCGCTCACTGACTGTTTTGGTATGTTCCAAAAGGCGGTCGGCAAGGGTCGATTTGCCGTGGTCAATATGTGCAATAATGCAGAAGTTTCGTATTCTTTCCTGTGGTATTGACATTTTTACTCCTCAATGTGAATAATCATTATTTTTTATTATATCTATTCTATACCAAATCGCACAAATTTACAATACCTTTTTGAACCGACCTGGTTCGGTTACGTATATTGATGTTCGTTTGAAATGTCAGTCAGCATCCGTTCGGGAACAGGGTCAAGGCACAATATTATTCCTTTTTCGGTTTTGCACATTATTACGGTGCTGTCGGGTGAAATTTTGAATTGCTCAACAATATCCTCGGGGAGGTCGGACGGTTTAACACGTTTATACTCAGTATTCATAATCAAAAACCTTTCTTTCTAAACGATAGTTATTATTACCAACAAAAGTATTATATCATAAAGAAAATGCAAAATTTGTCGAATTTTGGTAGAAACAATAAAAAAACAGACAAGGTTTAGAACCTTAGTCTGTTTTTTACATCAATCCAAGTTTTTAATATAGGCGTCCAAAATGTCGGCGGCCGTTTTCCTTTGCTTTGGGGTCAGACATTCAAGCTTTTTGGTGAGCTCGTCGTAAATATAGTTTTTGCCCGATTCAACCTCGTTGCGGAGAAGATAATCAACCGAAACGTCGAGTGCTTCGGCAAGCCTCGCCAACACATCGGCACCCGGTGTTTTGACTCCGCGTTCAATTTCGCCAAGGTAATTTGGGGTTATTCCCACGGTTTCGGACAGTTTTTCTTGCGTGAGACCTTTTTCTTTGCGTATGTGCTTTATTTGACTGCCAAGCAACTCTTTATCCAAATCTATCACCCAAATCGTTAGTGTTGTTTCTAAACTTTAGTATACTCAGATAACCTCAATTATGAACAAACGATAGTTTGTAACAACAACCAAAGAGTGTGAAATCGAAAAAATAAACCCTGCATTCCGGCAAGAATGCAGGGTTGGGCGTAGATTGGCTTATTTTACAATATCTCCCACGCCGTCCAGGATATACTTGGGTCGGTAGGGGAAGAGGTCGATATCCTCTTTGCTTGTGACACCCGACAGTACCAGCACCGTGTCGACGTTGGACTCGATTCCTGCGATGATGTCGGTATCCATACGGTCACCGATAAAGGCAATGTCGGCACTGTGACAGCCGAGGGTCTTGAGACCGTGGCGCAACATCAAGGGGTTGGGTTTGCCGACGAAATACGCCTTTTTGCCCGTGGCTATTTCAATAGGCGCTATCAATGAACCCGTTGCAGGCATAATTCCGCGTTCGGTCGGACCCGAAATGTCGGGGTTGGTGCCGATGAGCTTGGCACCTTTCAGTACAAGCTCAATGGCCTTTTCAAGCTTTTCAAAGCTATAAGTTCTGGTCTCGCCGACAACAACGTAGTCGGGGTTAACGTCGTTCATATATATCTGTCGGTCGTAAAGTGCCTTGGTCAAAGCGGCTTCACCGATAACGTAGGCGGTGCAACCCGGGTTCTGACTGCTTAAAAATTCGGCCGTTGCCATGGCACTTGTATAAAAATGGTCAGGAGAAACATTCAGTCCCATTCTTTCAAGCTTCATACTCAACTCGTGGGGAGTGCGCTCGGGACTGTTGGTTAAGAATACGAACTTTTTATCGTTCTCGATCATCCAGCTTATAAACTCGACAACACCGTCGAGTACGCGGCTTCCGTGATAAATGACGCCGTCCATATCGCATATAAAACCGACCTTGTTTTTTATAGCATCCATTTACAATACCCCTTTTAAAAACTATCTGAAATATTTTAACACAAAACCGTTAGCTCTGCAAGAGTTTAAAGTGTTTTCGGTGGCTTTCGAGCACACCTTCTTTTTGCAGTTTGCCGATCTCGGCCGACAGACCGCTTCTCTCAACCTCCAGATAATCGGCTAATTCCTGACGGTCAAAGGGAATATCAAAATAGGCACTGTTATGCCGCTTGGCTTCGGACAAAAGATAGGCCATCAGTTTTTCTCGGGTGGTACGCTTGGAGGTTATTTCGATTCGGCGGTGGAACTGAATGGTCTTTTGTGCGAGGTCCTTCATCAAATTGAATATCAACTGTTGGTGAAATCCGCAATTATTCGAGCAGGTGTGCAGAATGTGATCGCTGTCGATAAGCATTATCTCGCTCGGCTCATTGGCGATAACCGTAACGGGTACCGACTCGACCTCGGCGCAGGCGAAGGCTTCGTTAAAGACTTCACTCGGCAGGACGTTGCCCAAAATACTGCGGTTGCCGAAATAGTCGATCTGAATTATCTGTACCGAACCGGTAAGCACAATGCCGATATATCTGGCAGGCTTGCCCTCGGTTAAAATGGTGTATTTTTTATCGAAACTTATAACCTGTGCGCCGAGGCAGGTCAACATAGTTAATAGTTTTTCTTCCTCGATATTTTGAAAAAGGGCACATTTTTTTAAAATTTCAAGATATTTTTTCAAAAAATCACTCCGTTTGTTGAATTTTCAACATACTTTTCGTGGTTATTATATTACAATATCGTCAGAAAAGCAAGGAGGCTTTCAGAATGCTAAGAAAAATAATTAAGATAGATGAAAATAAATGCAACGGTTGCGGTGCTTGTGCGGCCGCTTGCCACGAGGGTGCCATTGAGATGATAAACGGCAAGGCGCGACTCACCCGTGAGGATTACTGCGACGGTTTGGGTGATTGCTTACCTGCCTGTCCCGTGGACGCTATCAGTTTTGAGGAGCGTGAGGCGCCTGCCTACAACGAGATGGCGGTTTTTGAGGCCAAATCCCAAAAAGAGGGAATAAAGCTTCCGTGCGGATGCCCCGGCACACAGTCCAAGGCTATTGTAAGGGAGGCCGCCGCGCAAGGTGCGGCGGCGGTGCCGAGTCAGCTTCAGCAATGGCCGTGTCAGATAAAGCTTGTGCCGCCCAACGCCCCGTATTTCGACGGTGCCAATCTTCTTATAGCCGCCGACTGTACGGCCTACGCCTACGGCAATTTCCATAGTGATTTTATCCGAAACCATATAACGCTGATCGGATGCCCCAAGCTTGACGAGGGCGACTATACCGAAAAACTGACCGCCATTATCCGTGACAACAACATCAAAAGCGTCAAGGTGGTCAGAATGGAGGTGCCCTGCTGCGGCGGAATCGAAAATGCCGTTAAGAACGCACTCAAAAACAGCGGAAAGTTTATTCCGTGGCAGGTCGTGACCATCTCGACCGACGGAAAAATTTTGGATTGATAATTGAAATTTAAGATTTAGGTAGTATAATAAATATATAAATTCAGCGAGGTGCAGACTATGTTTATTTCAGAAGATATCAAATATATCGGTGTCAACGACCATAAGATCGACCTTTTCGAAGGTCAGTACGTCGTGCCTAACGGAATGTCTTATAATTCCTATGCCATTATCGACTATAAGATCGCTATTATGGACACCGTCGATGCCAATTTTACCCACGAATGGTTGGATAATCTTCAGAACACCCTGGGTGACCGTCAACCCGATTATCTTGTTATTCAACATATGGAGCCCGACCATTCGGCCAATATTATGAACTTTATGAAGGCTTATCCCGATGCCACCGTCGTTTCTTCACAGAAGGCATTTAATATGATGAAAAACTTCTTCGGCACCGATTTTAGCGACAGGCGTATCGTGGTCGGTGAGGGTGACGAGCTGCCTTTGGGTAAGCACGTTCTGACCTTTGTTACCGCACCGATGGTGCATTGGCCCGAGGTCATCGTGACCTATGACAACTACGATAAGGTTCTGTTCTCGGCCGACGGCTTCGGTAAGTTCGGAGCGTTGGACGCAGAAGAGGATTGGGCCTGTGAAGCCAGACGTTATTACATCGGTATAGTTGGAAAATACGGCGCACAGGTGCAGAATCTTCTCAAAAAAGCGGCAGGACTCGACATTAAGACCATCTGCCCGTTGCACGGCCCCGTTTTAAAGGAAAATCTTGGCTATTATCTTGATCTTTATAACACCTGGTCGAGTTACAGTGTCGAGGAAGAGGGCATCGTTATTGCCTATACCTCGGTCTACGGCAACACCAAAAAGGCCGTTATGCAATTAAAGGAAAAACTCATGGCAAACGGATGCCCCAAGGTCGTTGTTAATGACCTCGCCCGTTGCGATATGGCCGAGGCGGTCGAGGATGCGTTCAGATATTCCAAGCTGGTTCTCGCCACCACGACCTATAACGCCGAGATATTCCCCTTTATGCGTGAGTTTATCAATCACCTGACCGAGCGCGGATTTAAAAACCGCACCGTCGGATTTATTGAAAACGGAAGCTGGGCGCCTTTAGCCGCCAAGGTTATGAAGGGGATGCTTGAAAAGAGTCAGAATCTTCAGTTTGCCGAAAATACCGTTACCATCCTTTCGGCGCTTAACGAGGAAAGCACCGAAAAGCTTAACGCTCTGGCTGACGAGCTTTGCCGTGACTATCTGGCTTTGGCTCCCGATACCCCTAATAAAAACGATATGACGGCACTTTTTAAGATCGGTTACGGACTTTATGTTGTGACCTCCAATGACGGTAAAAAGGACAACGGACTTATCGTCAATACCGTAACGCAGGTCACCAACACCCCCAACCGTATTGCCGTCACCATAAATAAGGACAACTATTCGCACCACGTTATCAAGCAGACCGGCAGGATGAATATTAACTGTCTGACGGTCGATGCACCGTTCAAGGTGTTTGAGCAGTTCGGCTTTAAGAGCGGACGTAACGTTGATAAATTCGCCGAATGCGAACCGCTTCGCTCAGAAAACGGACTTGTGGTGCTTCCGAGATACATCAATGCGTTTATGTCGTTAAAGGTCGAGCAGTACGTCGACGTTGACACCCACGGTATGTTTATCTGCTCGGTCGACGAGGCAAGGGTCATTTCGGACCGCGAGACTATGACCTACAGTTACTACTTCGAAAACGTCAAGCCAAAGCCTCAGACGACCGGCAAGAAGGGTTACGTCTGCAAGATCTGCGGATACGTTTACGAGGGCGACACCTTACCCGAAGATTTCATCTGCCCTCTCTGCAAACACGGAGCGGCCGATTTTGAAGAAATAAAATAAGTTTACAGTGCACCTTCTCTGGTGCTGTAATATAAATTAGTATTTGGAGGATATTTTTATGAAAAAGTATGTTTGTGACGCTTGTGGCTGGGAGTATGACGAAGCAGCAGGTTATCCTGAAGGCGGAATCGCACCCGGTACCAAGTTTGAGGATTTGCCTGAAGATTTCGAATGCCCCCTTTGCGGTGTCGGCAAGGATATGTTCTCGGAAGCAGAATAACGGTTATTAACCAACCGGGGCTGTCTCATTAACAACATAAACCGTATAAGTGTTCAATGTACTCGCAGGGGCGTTCTGTGAACGCCCGCGGACGACCACAGGTCGCCCCTACGGTCCGAACATTTATAAAGTTGAATGTTTAATGAGACAGCCTCTTTATTTATGCTTTGACTTTGAGTTGTAAATTCGGTATAATAAATTGGGAAAAATCTTGAAAGCGAGTCTTTAAAATGAGTGACTATAAAATTGCACCTCAATGTGTCGACTGTATTGCGGGAAAATATCTGAGCAAGGCACCTAAAACCGCCACCGTTGAGCAGCAGATGGAATATAAATTAAAGGTTTTGAAAACAATTGCCGAATTGGGTGAGAGCGTCACTGCGCCCGAAATCGTAGCGGCGGTTACCGGGTTAAAAAACGAAATGTTCGGCAAAATTGACGATTTTGCCGAGGAAAAGCGCTATTTTAACGCGCTGATGCTGTCGTTGGCCGATGAGATCGAGCAACAGATAGTGTCGGCCGAGGATCCATTTAAAACCGCTTTGAAGTTTGCACAACTCGGCAACTACATAGATTTCGGCGCGATGTACAGTGTTGATGAAAATCAATTAAGGGAAATGCTTAAAGGTGTTTCGTCGGTGCAGCTGGATGAGACCGAATATGAAAACCTGAAGCGCGATCTGTCTCAGGCCAAACGGTTGGTTTATCTTACCGACAACTGCGGTGAGATAGTTATGGATAAACTGCTCGTGAGACAAATAAAAAAGCAGTTCAAAGGCCTTGATGTTACGGTGGTAGTCCGCGGCGGCCCCGTACTGAATGACGCAACAATGGAGGATGCCGAGCAGGTGGGACTTGACCGTGAAGTGAGTGTCGTTTCCAACGGCACACTTATAGCGGGTACGGCTTTACGCAGTCTGCCCGAAAATGTGCGCTCGAAAGTACTTTCCGCCGACGTTATTTTGTCCAAGGGGCAGGGAAATTTTGAGACCCTGAAAAACTGCGGTCTTAACGTGTATTATCTCTTTTTATGCAAGTGCAATATGTTTGCCGAGCATTTCGGTGTGCCGAAGCTGACGGGTATGTTTATAAATGACTTAAGGATGAAGTCCTGAAATTAATGCAAAGGGGGTGCGGCAAATGTTTTACGATGATATTGATAACGCTTTAAAGGTCATCGGCGTCAGGATATTGCACGCGTCGACCCATAAGAAAGACCGTTGGGTGCCTACCCGTTCTTACAATACCCTTTCGTTTCGTATCAACGCGCGTAGCAGTTGTGTTTTTGATGAAACACGAAGGGTCGAAATAAATAAAGGTGACCTTCTTTTTATGCCTGCCGACACCAAATTTGGTCATAACGCCGATTACGAGCGGTTGATAGTCATTCACTTTGAGTCCGAAAAACCGTTCGAAAAGGCGTTCGGAGTAATGCATTTTGAGAATTATGATGAGATGCGCACACTTTTTGAAAGTGCATACCACACCTGGGCGTTAAAACTTACGGGTTATTATCAAAAAACGGTCTCGATATTTTATAAGATATTGGAAAAACTTTCGGTGTCGGATAATCCGACCTATGCGACCTATGCTTACAAAAGCATATTACCCGCTGTTGAACGAATGCAGCGGCGCTTTAAAGACCCGTCTTTAAAGATAAGTGACCTTTGTGAATTGGTCAATTTGAGTGACACGCAGTTCAGAAAGCATTTTCTGACGGTTTTTGGAGTCACTCCGATGAAGTATCTGACCAAATTGAGGTTGAAATATACTTGTGAGCTCTTAGATGGCAGTCCGATGAGTATTGAAGAGGTGGCGCACAGTTCGGGCTTTAATGATGCCAAGCACTTCAGCACCGTTTTCAAAAAGGCGTATAATATTTCACCGTTGCAATACCGCAAAAGATAAAAACCGTAGGTTTCAAATGAAACCTACGGTTTTTGTTTGTGCATTTGATATTTTATCAACCCAACGGAACCCAAGAACCGAAGCCCTGGTCCTTGTCGGATGAGGTCGCGGCCGATGAGTTGCTTGATGCGGTCGACGAAGTATTGCTGCTCGGGGTGTCGGTTGAAGCCGTTCCGGTTGAGGTGTTACCCGAAGAAGTGTTGCCGGTCGAGGCGGTGTCAGATGAACCACCGTTGGTGGACGGGGTATCGGACGGAGCGTCAGACGGAGCGTCAGACGGAGCGTCGGAAGTGCCGTCGGTCGAAGAAACGTCCGACTTTGAGTCGCCGCTGCCGACTACCGATGAGGCAGACGGAGTATTAGATGGGCTGTTGTCTTTCGAGTTATCCTTGCAGGCGACCAGAACGGTCAATAAAAGGCACATAGTAACGAGAAGTGCAATAAGTTTTTTCATAAAAATTCTCCTTATGTAGTGTTGTTTTGTTTATTCGATTTCAAGGCTTACGTTGCCCCACCAATTCATTATTTCGCTCATGGTAGGTTCGCTCTCGGCGGCGGTCGATTCGGTCGACGAAGCTTCGGAGTTGCCGATAACGGTCGAAATGATGTCACTGCTTGAAGCATTGGTGCCGTTGGTCGAATTCGAATCGGTTTTCTTGTCGCCGCAGGCCACGGCAAACGACAGAATGAGGCAGAGTGCCAATAAACAAGTTATTATTTTTTTCATAAACATCACCTTCATTTTTTGTTAGGACGTGTTTCAATCTCAGCACTGGCATAATTTTTCCACCACTCAAGCTTTTGGTCGTATGACGCATCTCCTGTGGAAACACTACCCGACGATGTGTTGCCGGAAGAGGTGTTACCCGTTACAACGTCGCTTGAGCTGTTCTGTGACGAGCTGCTTGAGGAGTTGGTCGAGTTGTCTTGTGGCTTACTGCTTGACGAGTTGCCCGACGGCCTACTGCTCGAAGAGTTACTCGACGAAGTGGTTGACGAGCCGCCCGTTGAGGGTGAACTCGAAGTGTTACCGCTTGAAGTATTACCGCTTGAAGTATTATTGCTCGAAGTGTTATTATTTGAACTGCCGTTGCCCGAAGTGTTTGACTGGGTCGAGCTGCTGTTACCGTTCTTGGAAGAACTGTTGTCGGGGTCGGTCGCGGGACTGCTCGGAGCGTTATCGGAAACATTGTCCGAGGACGGGTTGCCCGAAGTGTTATTATTTGAAACGCTGCTTGTCGACGGAGCATCGGTCGGTTTGCCGTCCGACGGTTTCTTCTGACAAGCCACCGCAACGGTCATTATGATCAAAACGCAGATAAGAATTGCAAATATCTTTTTCATTGCAGTTTCCTTTCAAAAAAATTACACACCAAAAGTTTACCACATAAACACACGTTTGTCAAAGTGTTTTTGAAACATAAAGATAATTGCCGTTTTATTGAAAATTCGCGCATAAAGTAATAAAAAATGGCTTGAAAACAGAGGGATAAAATGGTATAAATATTGTGTGTGGGTATGCGTGACGCATAAAAAGTCACAAGGAGTGTTGATATGATAAGCTTCGACCAAAATACAAGTACTTTCAAGCTTGATACCAAAAACACAAGCTATATAATCGGTATGACAAGCGTTGGCCATTTGTTGCATCTTTATTGGGGCAACAAAATAGACGATGTTTGCGAAAAGGACCGTTTTATACTGATCCGTCACAAAAATCAGTCACCGATGGATCCGGGGCTTAATATGTACTCGACCAATGTGGCACCTATGGAGTATCCCACCCATGGCGGTGCCGACCTCAGAGCACCTGCCTTTGAATGTGTTTTTGATGACGGAAGCGCTGTCCCTCAGCCCAAATATAAGGGCTACAAGATAACTGAGGGTAAGCAACCCTTAAACGGTCTGCCCTGCACCTATGTTGAGGACGGTGATAAGGTTCAGTCGCTTGAAATTGAACTGGTTGACGAGCCTAAAGACCTGCATATTTTCCTCAATTATTCGGTATTTGAGGATTACGATATAATCACCCGTAGTGTAAGGGTGGAAAACAGAGGTCCCAAGTGCAAGCTTAACGCTTGCTTGAGTGCCAGTGTTGATATTCCCGAAGGCAGAAAGTATGACTTTGTGCACCTTGACGGATGCTGGGGTCGCGAGCGCCATGTTTCACGCAACCCTATTTTCTGTGGCACGCAGTATGTTGATATGAAAAACGGTTGCTCGGGTCACTATCACACTCCGTTTGCCTGTTTCCCTGAGCATAATGCTGACGAAAACAACGGCATTGTTTACGGAATGGGTCTTATGTGGAGCGGCGATTTCATTGTCGGTGCTCAAATGGACTCTTATGACACAATGCGTACCTTTATCGGTATCAATAGCTTCGGCTTTGGTTACACACTTGAAACGGGTGATACCTTCCAGAGCCCTGAGGCAGTGCTTGTTTACAGCAACCACGGTCTTGGTGAAATGTCAAGGCGTATGCACCGCATAGCAAGACAGCGTATCTGCCGCGGCAAGTTCCGTGATATTGAGCGTTATGCCTTAATCAACAACTGGGAGGCCACATATTTTGATTTTACTCCCGAAAAGATAATCGCTATTGCCGATAAGGCAAAGGAAATCGGTCTTGACTTGCTTGTGCTTGACGACGGTTGGTTTGGCAAGCGTAATAATGACAGATCCAGCCTTGGAGACTGGTTCGTAAACACTGAAAAACTACCTTGCGGTCTTGACGGTCTTGCAAATGAGATCAATAAGCGCGGTATGAAGTTCGGTCTTTGGTTTGAACCCGAAATGATCTCACCCAAGGACTGTAAGCTTTACGAAAAGCATCCTGAGTGGGCGTTGCATATCCCCGGCCGTGAGCCCTCGCTGGGCCGTTGGCAGTTGACACTTGATTTGTCAAGAGAGGATGTCTGTGATTATATTATTGACTCGGTTTCCAATATACTAAACAGCGCCAACATTGAATATGTCAAGTGGGATATGAACCGCTATATGTCCGATGTTTATTCCGAACTTTTGGAGCCTGAGCGCCAGTGTGAGGTAAAATACCGTTATATGCTCGGCCTTTACCGTGTGATGGATACCATTACTTCAAGATTCCCCAACATTTTGTTTGAATCCTGTGCGGGCGGCGGTGGCCGTTTCGACCTTGCACTGCTTCACTATATGCCACAGACCTGGACGAGCGATGACTCCGATGCTGTTGAGCGTTTGTATATTCAGTACGGCACCAGCCTTTGCTATCCTTATTCCTCAATGGGCGCACACGTTTCGGTATGCCCCAACCATCAGGTCGGCAGAACAACTCCGCTCAAAATGCGCGGAGACGTTGCCCTCCCCGGTCAGTTCGGCTTTGAACTTGACCTTTCCAAGATGACCGAGGAAGAGCTTGCCGAAGCCAAGGCAATGCTCAAACAGTATAAGGAAATGGGTGCAATTTTCCATCGAGGAGACCTTTACCGTATTGATAATCCCTTTGATTCAAGATTTTCGTCACTCAACTTCGTTTCGGAGGATAAAAATACCGTGGTGCTTTGCCGCTATGTTGTAAAGGCAGTTCCGTCCTGCCCTTATAAGTTCACTAAACTACAAGGACTCCAACCCGATGTTATATATGTCAACCGCGAGAACCAAAACGAATACAGCGGTCGGTTCTTGATGGAGGTCGGTATTCCGTGGGGTTATTGGAAGGATCACGAAAGCCAGATAATTGTCTTTGACAAAAAATAAAAACTTCAATTAAGAGGTGTTGATTATGCGTACAAAAGAAAGATTTATGGAAAACTGGCGTTTTTATGAG
>JAGBXM010000139.1 GCA_017629275.1 Clostridia bacterium | reverse complement strand
TGGTATACCTAAATATTCATCGGTTTCTTCTACCGCAGATATAATGCGAGGTTTATTATAAATTGGTAATCGCATAGCCTGAGCTTTATAAAATTCAGGATTTTTAAAGGCGGAAAGACGGCGGATTTTGTTTATTGCTTTATGAGATAGGTTTTGTTTTTCAATATAAAGCATATTGGCCTTGATGATTTTTACATCACCAGAAAAATCTAAGAAGCTAAGAGGGTATTCTTCTTTTGTTTCCCAAGGCTTTGTTTTTTCTTCGTTGTCTTTTACTAAGCTACCAAGTTCGTTATGAGGACAAATTCTGTTTATCGCACTTGTTACATTTAATGAACTAATCCTTTGTATGTTTGATAAAAAAGCCCATTGGTCAGGATAGGCGACAAAATTATCATCAACAAATTCGCTGTTGTTATTTTTCCTAGCAAGACCTTGTAGAGGTAGTGCTATTAGATTGCCGAAACCACCCTTTGGCATAGTATCTTGGTTTGGGAAAAGACGATCATATGATGTAAACTTAATCTTACTTTGATTTTCCATTGCTAAGGTTAAAAGACTGCTGCCTAATTTTCTTGCAACGGCAGCTTCTATAGGTTCACTGAAGAAAATCCAAATATGAGCACCGCTACCTGAACGAGAACGCTCGATATATGCTGGGATATTGTTTTTAATACAAGTGTTTTTAAAAGCAAGTGATGCTTGTTCAAAATCTTCGTCATCAAAGTCAACTGCTAAAAAATGACAGGTTTCATCTTTTAGCATAGGATAAATCCCAATAACATCTCTACCATATTTATCTTTTCCGCTTAGATGATTAAATATTGCTTTGTTGTCAAGTGGCAAAAGTTTGCGGTTAGGGCAGTTGCTACACTTGTATTTTTGTTTATTGCAAACCTCGCTCCATTCATTATTACAAGCCGGCTGGTAACCTGATTTTTCACTTTGTAGACTATACCATCGTTTTGCATAAACGTCATTTCTACCAATAAATAAAGACATATAAAGGTCAATCTTCTCATCAACCGAACTGTGCTTATTGATGGCAGAATCTGTAACATTAAACTCTTTGGGAGAATCTAATATACCTAATTGTTTACGTAAATCTTGATTTTCAGCTCGTAATCTCATATTCTCATTGCATACCTGAATATACTTCTTTTGAAGTTCATCATAAGTCATACTGATTACCTCGCTTTTAGTTGTTTATATCGACATTATAACATAAAACAGTGTAACAAGCAATTTAATGGTATCTTTATATTATATAAATAGTCACCACGAACAAAACACGAAATAAATACGAACATTTTGCGAAAAACTATTGTAATTTTTGCTGACTGGTGGTATACTATAAGCGAGGTGACGAATGTGATGCTGAAAGAATTACGAATATCGAAGGGACTGAACCAAGCCCAGTGCGCCAAATTTCTTGGGATGACCACAAGAAACTATCAGAACTACGAAAACGATACAAAGAAGGCAAACACCGCCAGATACCACGCGATTTATAAGCAGTTGGAGTCTTATCAAAGCGATATTTCCGCTACGTCTTCGTCTTCGACAAGTACGGATTTTCATACCAATGTTGTAGTCAGTGCTGGTCTAAAGGCTTTTTCAAAAAGAGTAGCCAAGTACAAGAAACGGGATTGCTACAAAAAATTGAAAAAGTTTATGCGTGAAGATTATGACGGAAAGATCTGCATTTTGTACGGTCTGCGCCGAACCGGTAAGACAACGCTTCTGTTCCAGATGCTTGGTGAGCTTCCTGTTGAACAGACTGCCTATATTAAAATTCAGACTACCGACAATATGGCAAGGCTTACTAAGGATCTCGACCGTCTTTTTGAGAACGGTTACAGATACGTCTTTATTGACGAAATCACTTTGATGGAGGATTTTATAGGCACTGCTGCCGTTTTGTCGGACGTGTTTGGCATGATGGGTATGAAGATCGTCGTTTCGGGCACCGATTCACTCGGCTTTGCTATGGCAAACCGTGACGAGCTTTATGACCGCAGTGTTATGATCCATACCTCGTTTATTCCGTTCCGGGAATACGCAAGGCTTCTGGATATCAAGTCTATCGATCGCTACATTGAATACGGCGGAACACTGAAAATGGAAAACATGAGCTTTGACGATCCCGATGCGTTTTTTGATGAGGTTTCCTTCCGTGACGATGAAAGCACAAGAAAGTATATCGACACTGCTATTAGTCGTAACATTCAGCACACGCTGAAAAACGATCACTACGGCGAATACTTCAATCAACTTCGTGAGCTTTATGAAAAGGGCGAGTTGACCAACGTAATCAACAGGATTGTAGAAAGCATAAACCACCAATTCTTATTGCGTGTGGTTCAGGATAACTTCAAATCCCATGACTTAGGTTCGGCAAAGCAGCTATTGCTCCACGAATTTCCTGCCGAGCGTGCCACGGTGCTCTATGATATCGACGAAAAGACGGTGGTGGAAAAGTTAAAAGCTCTAATTGAGGTAAAAGAAAAGAGTGAAACCACAATTGCGATTACGCAGGAGCATATTGAAAAGGTTAAAAAGTATTTGCTGATGCTTGATCTCATTGTGAACTGTTCCGAACGCTACGAAAGCGGCAAGCAGTCAGAGCATACCGTATTCTCTCAACCGGGAATGCGCTATGCTATTGCAAAAGCTTTGGTTTATTCTTTAATGCAGGATGAATATTTCCGATCTGTTTCGGAGCTTGACAAGGAATACGTTGTGGCAAAAATTCTTGATGATGTAAAAGGCAGAATGTTGGAAGATATCGTCCTCCTTGAAGTCCAAAAGTTCGTTTCTCGTAACGAAGAAGTGTTCAAGTTCAAATTTGACAGCGGCGGCGAATACGACATGGTGCTCTATGATAAGCGGAAGCACACTTGCCGGATCTACGAGGTCAAACACAGCATGGAGATTGCAGAGAAACAGACACGCTATCTGAACGATGCGGATAAGTGTAAAATCATAGAATCTAAATTCGGCACAATTACCGGAAAATATGTACTTTACCGTGGTGAAGATGCAATTGTCGGTGATGTGCAGTATTTGAATGTGGAACAGTTTTTGTGCGAGCTGAAATAATAGGCATAAAAGACAAGAAGTGCACCTTAGTCGATGCACTTCCTGTCTTTTTTTGGATTTTTTAACCCTATTGGAAGATAAAGACCATAATTCGTTATTATAACCAACTAATTAAAGTTTTCTTGCACATTGTTAACAAATTGGAAAGTTTTTACTTATAAAAAAATTAATTTTTGAGTATTTAAAATTAATTTATGGTGTTCTCTTGACATTTTCCCCTGCGGCGGCCGATACCATTATCTCTTTTTTGCAGGATACAGCAACGGCGCCTTGTGACTATGACCTTATCGTTACGGGTGATCTTGGGTTTACGGGGTCGGAGCTTTTGTTGAAGCTTTTATCCGAGCAGGGAATAGAGCTCGAAAACCACAAGGACTGCGGAAAAATGATCTTTGACCGATTCCGTCAGGACGTGCATTCGGGCGGTTCGGGGTGCGGATGCTCGGCTTCGGTGCTGTGTTCGTATCTTTTGCAGAAAATGGCTCAAGGTGGGCTTAAAAACATTCTGTTTTGTGCAACGGGTGCATTGATGTCGCCTACCGCCTCAATGCAGGGCGAAAGTATTCCTTCCATTGCACACCTGGTGCATTTAAAAAGCGAAAATTAAATAACTGCTGTGACGCCCTGCAAAATCAGGGGGTTGCGATTTGTCACTCGCCGCAACTTCCTTTTCGCAGGGCGTTTTGTCGGTTTGAAAAATTTAGGTGTTTACTAGTTTGCAACAATATATTATAATATAATTCAATAACAATAAATTTTGAACACGGCAGGTGCAGTTTTTGGAAAAAATAATCTTTGAAAACGGGCTTACGGTGGCTTTAGACCGACGTCCCGAGGCACATTCGGCGGCGGTCAGTATCTACGTTGCCGCAGGTAACCGTTTCGAAAACGAAAAATTTTGCGGTGCTTCACATTTCACCGAACATATTGTTTTTAAGGGGACCGAACAGCGCACTTCGGATATGATAGCGCGCGAGTCGGATCTTTTGGGCGGTCAGCTTAATGCCTACACGGCCAAAGAGTATACCTGTTTTTATTCAAGGGCTTTGACCTCGCACGTGCCGCGTACACTGCACCTTTTGTGCGATATGCTTTGCCATCCGAGGCTTGACCCTCACGACATTGAGACCGAAAAGGGTGTTGTTTTAGAAGAAATCGGTATGTATGAGGATTCGCCCGAGGACCGTTGTTCCGATATGCTGACGGCTTTATGCTACAAGGGGCACCCTTTGGGATATAACATTCTGGGTTCAAGAGAGTCGGTGCAAAGCTTCAACGCCGACGTGTTGCGTGAGTATATGTCCCAACTTTACGTTCCCGAACGTATTGTTGTATCAATGTGCGGTAACTTCGACCGAAACGAGGTTCTGGATATTTTGAATCAATATTTCGGGCAGATGAAAAATACAAATAACCCTTTGAAATATGACAAGCTGACCTTGAACGGCGGTTTTACGCTTCATCGCCGCAAGTCGGAGCAGATGCAGGTTGCTTTTTGCTTTAAGGGTCTGCCGCACGGCCACGAACTGCGTCACGCGGCATCGTTTTACTCGTCGATCTTAGGCGGCGCACAGTCATCGAGAATCAACCAACGCATACGCGAGGAATTGGGGTTGGCCTATTCGGTCTATTCTTTTTCGTCGCTGTATCTCGGCACGGGTGTTTTCGGTATTTCGGCAGGACTTGCGCCCAAATCAACGGAAAAATTCTTTAGCGAGGTTGCAAAAATTCTCAAAAGTTCGCGTTTTGACATAACAGCCGATGAGGTCGAGCTGACCCGCGAACAGTTCAAGGCCGGAACGGCTTTATCAAATGAAAGTATGGCGGCCATCGCTTCGTCGATGGGACGGCAGCTTCTGATGGACGGGGAATACGTGAACCTTGAGGGTGTACTTAAAAAGATAGATTGCGTTACACTTGACGCTATAAATGAGGCGGCAAAGCTTGTGACCGACCCCACAATAGTTGCTTTGTCGGCGGTGGGTGAGACCAAGTCCGAAGCGTTTTATAAGAAGATGCTGGAATATTTCAATTAAGCTTATCAACGACAAGATTGAAGCTGATAGAGTTAAATATAAATAACAGTTTGTTCTAAACACAAAAGCCTTGAACCGACGGTTCAAGGCTTTTGGTTTTTTATAACTCGGCAGGACTTGATCAGTCACAGCAGGGGTCTTTTTTTGCAGGTCTTTTGTCTTCAGGGGCGGGTTCGGTTACGTCACCGAGACCCGAGGTTTCCGAGAACATAACGTTGGATTTGGTCATATCAACGGCATCGGTGGGAACGATGATCTTGGATGCTTTGCCGTTGGACATTGCAACCAGAGCTTCATATTTCTTGAGTTCGAGAACGACCTGGTCGATACCTGCGGCCTTCAATGCGGCAAGACCGTCGGCTTCGGCCTGCTTGGCAAGTAAAATCGCCTTAGCTTCACCCTCGGCACGTGCGATACGTGCGTCGCGTTCACCCTCTGCGGCGAGAACCATTGCCTGCTTGTCACCCTCTGCGCGGGTGATAACGGCGGCTTTGTGACCCTGAGCTTCGAGCAAGGTTTCACGGCGGTCACGCTCGGCTTTCATCTGCTTTTCCATCGCGTTCTGAATTTCAGACGGGGGAATAATGTTTTTCAACTCAACACGGTTGACCTTGATACCCCACTGATCGGTGGCAATGTCGAGGATCTCGGTCATTTTGCCGTTGATGGTGTCGCGTGAGGTCAAAGTATCGTCAAGCTCAAGCTCACCGACGATGTTACGGAGCGTGGTGGCGGTGAGGTTCGACAGCGCGCTGATGGGGTTGACTGCGCCGTAGGTAAAGAGGGTAGCATCCGAAACCTTGAAATAAACAACGGTGTCGATCTGCATAGTGACGTTATCCTTGGTGATAACGGGCTGCGGAGGTGAGTCGAGAACCTGTTCCTTTTTGGTGACCTTTTTGGCAACGCGGTCGATAAACGGAATAAGGAAATGCAAGCCTGCTTCCCAGTTCTTCTTGTGCTTACCGAGGCGCTCGATAACGTATTCGGTTGCCTGAGGAACGATCTTCAGACCGCTGATCAGAATAACCAGAGCGATTGCTAAAATAACGTAAATAACAGGTGACATATAATCAGTCCTTTGTAAAAATTTAAAGCCTTAGCTTTATAATTTAATTATAACACGACTGAATTTAAGTGTCAATATTGCAATGCTTGTAGTTGGTCGAAGTACTTTTCAGCGTTTTGATAAACTACAAGCATTATAAAAAATGAACCCGTGCGGCTATGCCGCACGGGTTCAAATATAAGCACTGTTTTACTTCGTTCCGAAGATTCGGTCACCGGCATCACCGAGACCGGGCAGGATGTAGCCCTTCTCATTGAGACAACGGTCGAGGGTCGAAACGAAAATGTGAACGTCGGGATGGGTCTCGGCCACGCGGGAAACACCTTCGGGTGCGCCGATTATAGCCATAAACTTGATATCCTTACAGCCACGTTTTTTGAGCATCGAAATAGCATCACAGGCACTGCCACCGGTGGCCAGCATCGGGTCGACGATGAGCACCAGCTTGTCCTCAATACCTTCGGGGAACTTAGCATAATATTCCATCGGCTCGAGTGTTTCCTCGTTACGGCAAAGTCCGATGTGGCCGACCTTAGCCGACGGGAACAAAACGTGAACGCCGTTGACCATACCGAGTCCTGCGCGTAAAATGGGGACAATAACAATGGAATTGTCTTTGACAACACGCTGTTTGCAGGTCTCAAGCGGGGTCTTGACCTCGATCTCGACGGTGGGAACACCCTCTTTGAGGCATTCAAAGGTCATCAACGTGGTAATCTCTTCGATCAACTCACGAAATTCCTTCATACTGGTTTTTTCGTTGCGAAGGATGGCGACCTTGTGATTGACCAGAGGATGGTCAAATATAGTAACGTTGTCGTAAGCTTTCA
>JAGBXM010000138.1 GCA_017629275.1 Clostridia bacterium | reverse complement strand
TTTGATTGAAGCGGTGTTGTTTATTTTTCCATCGTGTTTTCTTCAATTATATATCTTGGGCGGTGCTTGGTCTCAAGATACATCTTGCCGATGTATTTGCCGATAACACCGATGGCCGACAGTTGAATACCGCCGATGACCCAGATTGATGCCATAAGACTCGTCCAGCCTGCGGTGGTATTATCGAGGAAGTGTTGAACAAGTGAATAGACGAGAATGACAAAACCGACAGCACAAAGAATGATGCCGAGCCTTATGATAAGGTCGATGGGTCGGATGCTTAATGAGGTTATACCCTCAAAGGCAAAGGACAACATTTTTCTGAACGGATACTTGCTTTTACCGGCATATCGGCGGTCGCGCTCGTAATAAACCACGTCGGATTTAAAGCCGATAAGCGGTACAAGTCCTCGCAAAAACAGATTGACCTCACCAAAGTCGGCAAGCGCTTCGAGGGCGCGGCGGCTCATAAGTCGGTAGTCGGCGTGATTGTATACCGTTTCGGCGCCCAACCATTTCATCACCTTATAAAAACCCTGCGCGGTGGTGCGCTTGAAGAATGAATCCTTCTTGCGGTTGGAACGTACACCGTAAACCACGTCGTTGCCTTTTTTGTAACTCTCAATCATCTTGTCGATGGCGTGGATATCGTCCTGAAGGTCGGCATCCATCGAGATACAGGCATCGAAATTGGCCTTGACCGTCATAAGTCCTGCGAGCAGGGCGTTCTGATGACCGCGGTTGCGGCTTAATTTTATTCCTTCAAAAAACTCGTTTTCAAGGCTTAATCTTGTTATTATTTCCCACGTTTTGTCCTTTGAACCGTCGTCAACAAAAACGATGCGGCTGTCGTGAGAGATTACACCGTCAAAGGTCAGTTTATTGTATTTTTCCAAAAGTCGGGTAGCGGTCTCGAGTAAGACCTCTTCCTCGTTATAGCAAGGGATAACCGTGCAAAGCTTCATAAAATATTCCTTTCATTGCAATCATATATACTAAGTATATTTGGCGCGGGTCGGTTTGTCAAGGTCGGTATTGACCTTTTATTTTGGGTGGTGTAAACTATACTTGAATTGAGGTTTTGTTATGAAAGGTATTATTGACAGTTTGTTTAAAAAGGCTGACGTCGGGTGTTCGGTTGAAACGTTGACCGACTGTCAACCGCCCGAATGTATATATAAAAACTTTGAACCTGCCGACGGTGTCTATCTTAAATTTAAGCGCGAGGGCAGGAGACCTTTTTACGGTTGGTTTTCTAAAGCTCAAAGTCCCGACCGCCCCATACTTGTTGTAAGCCCCGGTTACGGCGCCGAAATATACTCTTTTCCAAAAGAATTGACCGAGTGTTTTAATGTTTTGTCGGTTTCCCCGTTGGGGTATTACACACCCGACGGCCCTGACGAATCGCTTCGTGTCAAGGGAGCGTGGCCTGTTTTATTTAACACGGTGTTTGGTGTCGGTGAGACCTACGACGACTGGATGGCCGACGTCATCGCCGCCGTTGATTGGGTCGGCAATAACACCGATGCCGACGGTGAGTCGTTGGTGTTTTACGGAACAAGTCAGGGTGGAGGTATGAGCCTCAATTTGGGCGCCGTGTTCGGTCGGCGCACCAAAGCAATATGCTCGGATGAGCCGTTTCTGATCGGATTTTCGTCGGTTCAGCTCGACCGCGTTATCGGATTTTCGGCAGGCGGATATGAGAACCCGATAATTTCATACAATGCGGCCGCCAAAAGGCTTGAAGCCGCCGATCCGCTGTGCTATGCCGATTATATCAAATGCCCCGTTTTGCTGGGAGCGGGTGAGTTGGATGACCAATGTGAGCCGAAATTCATTGAGATGATTTATGATAAGCTTTCGTGCGAGAAAAAGTACGTCTTGTTTGAGAACAGAGCGCACGGATATAATGAACGGTTTTATCTTGCCGCCAAAGAGTGGCTTAAAGGTTTAAACTTAATGTAAAAAACGCTTTGCAAGAGATACTTGCAAAGCGTTTTGTTTATTTGTTCAGTTCCATCGCCTTTTTGACGATTTCGATTATATCGTCTTGGGAGGATATTAAACCTGCCATCCGACGCAATTCGGCCGCGCCGTTAAGTCCCTTCATATACCACGCGACGTGTTTTCTTGCTTCCATCATAGCAATTTTGGCACCTTTGTATTCTTCCATACGTCTGACCTGTTCGATAAGGGTCAACATACGCTTTTCGAGCGGAGGGGCAGGGAGTATTACTTCGTGCTCTAAGTACGCGTTTATCTGTGAGAATATCCAAGGGCTTCCCATAGCGGCTCGGCCTACCATAACGAAGTCGCAGTTGGTTTTCTCATACATTTCGGCCGCCGCTTTGGGCGAGTCGACATCACCGTTGGCAATAACAGGAACATTGACGGCCTCTTTGACGCGGCGGATGATATCAATATCAACGGGCGGTGCATACATCTGCGCCCTTGTTCTTCCGTGCACCGTGATAGCTGCGGCACCTGCCGATTCGACAAGACGGGCGAGTTCTACGGCATTTTTACTTGAGTCGTCCCAGCCTGCACGCATTTTGACCGTGACGGGTACGTTGACCGCCGAAACTACCGCCTCTACGATTCTTGCGGCAAGGTCGGGGTCTTTCATCAAGGCACTGCCGCCGCCCGACGACACCGCCACCTTGGGAGCAGGGCAACCCATATTGATATCAATAAAATCGGGGCCTTGAGCCTCGGCCAACTTTGCGGCCTCGGCCATAATGTCGGGCTCACAACCGAACAACTGTGAGCCGTAAGGCCGTTCCGAGTCATTCACTTCAAGATAGGCTGCCGACTTTTTGTCGTGCAGACTGATACCCTTGGCACTTGCCAACTCGCCAACGGCATAAGCGGCACCGTGCTCACGGCATATTTCACGCATAGCGCGGTCGGCAACCCCCGCCATCGGCGCTAAACACGCATATCCTTTTATCTCTAAATTACCTATTTTCATAATAACTCCAAACGCAATAAACTTCCGCCTTCAAAGCCTCCCTTGCCTAAAGGGAGGTGGGCTTCGCGTAGCGAAGGTCGGAGGGATTCCGTGAGCCAACTTGACTTTTTACAAAATCCCCCAGTCTCGCATCCGCTCGACAGCCCCCTTTAGGCAAGGGGGCCTTTCAATGTATCATTTCACACTTTTTATTACCAATAAATCTATGTATTCGCAAACGCCACTGAAATTCTTATTGACCTCGTTGTTTGGGATACGGACAACTGTCAGATTTCGCTCTTCGAGTCTTTCTGTTCGTATTTCATCCTTTAGCAAACCGTTCTCGCTATAGTGTTGTGACCCGTCAAGTTCTATTATCAACCTTGCATCGTGGCAGTAAAAATCAACCACATAATTGTCGATCACCTTTTGTCGCAAAAATCTCACAGGATAAGAACGCAAAAAATCATACCATAGATGCCGTTCTTCTTTTGTCATATTCTTTCGCAACACTTTTGCGTTAGAAGTGAGTTTCGAGTTGTGTTTCCGTTCTATTTTGTATCCCTCCGTCACACCTTCGGTGTGCCAGCCACTTACCGTGGAGGTCTCCTCTGTCGATTTGCGACATCTCCCCATCTTATGGGGAGTAACCCTTTACAAAAGGGAGGCTTTGCACAACCTTTTTAAAGATTATAACACATTAGAGAGCTTTAAACAAGTACAGTAAACAGTATTTTGCCGGAGGCGCTGAGGGAATAACTTCTTCCGTCGGCTTCGCCGCCACCTTCCTCTCAGAGGAAGGCTGTTCTGCAACCACAGTAGAATATAAAACATAAATCTTTTTTGTTTTGATAATTTATGTTTGTGTTTTTGGCGGTTTAATGGTACAATATATTTGTGAAAATATGTGTGGCCGTGGATGTTGTTTTTAAATTTACGGCGAGGGAGAATTTTATGAAAATTCTGGCAATTGACGGAAACAGTATAATAAACCGTGCGTTTTACGGTATCAAGTTGCTTACCACCAAGTCGGGACTTTATACCAATGGCGTTTATGGGTTTATGAGCATTTTAAACCGACTGCTTGAGGCCGAAAACCCCGACGGTGTTGTTGTGGCCTTTGACCTTCACGCACCGACCTTCCGTCATAAGGAATATTCCGAATACAAAGCAGGCAGAAAGGGTATGCCCGATGAGTTGCGCTCACAGATGCCGTTGCTCAAAAAACTGCTGACCCTTTTCGGTTATACCTGCCTTGAAATGGAAGGCTTTGAGGCCGACGATATTTTGGGCACTCTGGCCGCCGCTTGTGAGGAAAGCGGTAACACCTGTGTGATTGCTACAGGGGACCGCGACTCATTCCAGCTTGTATCCGACTCGACCAAGGTTTTGTTGTCAGCCACCAAAATGGGCCGTCCCGAAATTACGGCCTATACCCCCGAGACCATTTTTGAAAAATACGGTGTCAAGCCGTTGCAGATGATTGAAATCAAGGCGCTTCAGGGTGACTCGAGCGATAATATCCCCGGTGTACCCGGCGTCGGTGAAAAGACGGCTGACGAGCTTATCAAGTCGTTTGGCAGTGTCGATTATATCTATGAGCATTTAGAGGAGCTTGATATCCGCGAGTCGTTACGCGCCAAACTGTCGGCGGGTAAGGATTCGGCATACCTCAGCAGATTTTTGGGCACCATCAACCGCGAGGTGCCTATCGATCGCAACGTAGAAAGCTATAAAACGGGCGAAAGGCAGGATTCGGAGCTTGCCAAAATGCTGAGTGAACTTGAATTTTTCTCGATGCTTGAAAAGTTGGGACTATCGGCCGTTGAAAACGCACCTGTCGAGGTCAGAACCAAGACCTATTCTGCGGCAAGTGAGTTTGAAGTTTTGGGTAATGCTCAAAAGAATAAAGCGTGTGATGTTTTATTTTCAGGAGACTCTCTTCTTGTTGTGTCGGGTGAAACGGTCGCAGAAAGCGATCTCGACACGTTTTCGGGCGTTTTGAGTGACGCCAATATAGAAAAGCGCGTTTACGATTCCAAATTGTTGCACAAGGCTTGTATCGACAAAGGTATTTCGGTCAACAATGTAACCTTTGATACCGTTCTTGCGGCCTATCTTATCAATCCTTCCTCGTCGGAATACTCTTTGTCGAGACTGTCCGAGGAGTATCTGATCCCCACTCCCGAAGGTCTTGATGAACATTTAAGACAGGCGGCTTTATCCTCGGAAATAATGGATAAGCTGAGCGGCGTTTTGAGCGAGACGGCGCAGGACAAACTGTTGCACGACATAGAGATTCCGCTTGCACGTGTTCTGGCTGAGATGGAGCACGAAGGCTTCCTTGTTGATACCGACGCGATAGTCAGTTACGGCAACACTTTGGGTCAGCGTATTGACCAATTGCAGTCCTCGATTTATTCCGAGGTCGGTTATGAGTTTAACCTTAATTCTCCCAAGCAGTTGGGTGTTGCACTTTTTGAAAAATTGGGACTTCCCTGCAGGAAAAAGACCAAGAGCGGTTATTCGACCAATGCCGAGGTTTTGGAGGAATTGAAGGCTTTGCATCCTGCAGTCGAGCATCTGTTGGAATACCGCACCTTGTCAAAATTGAAATCGACCTACTGCGAGGGCTTATCGGCCGTTGTGTCGTCTGACGGGCGCATTCATTCGACGCTTAATCAGACCGAAACGAGAACGGGTCGAATCAGTTCGTCCGAACCGAATTTGCAGAATATTCCTGTCCGCCGTCCTGAAGGGCGGGAGCTTCGCCGCTTCTTTAAAGCCAAGGACGGTTACGTGCTTTGCGATGCCGACTATTCGCAGATCGAACTGCGAGTGCTTGCCCACATTGCCGACGATAAAAATATGATAAACGCATTTTTGAGCGATACCGACATTCATACTCTCACGGCAAGTGAAGTTTTTAATATGCCGGTCAATATGGTAACACCGCAGATGCGTTCAAGTGCCAAAGCGGTCAATTTTGGTATTGTTTACGGAATCGGCGCGTATTCTTTAGCAAAGGATATCGGCGTTTCTAATAAGGAGGCTGCCGCATATATCAAGGGGTATCTCGAGACCTATCCCGAGGTCGACGCGTATATGCACCGTGTGGTCGAAAGGGCCAAGGAAAACGGTTTCGCCGAGACGGTATTCGGCCGCCGCAGACTGTTGCCTGAGCTTAAAAGCTCCAACGGAATGTTGCGCTCGTTCGGTGAACGTGTAGCACGTAATATGCCGATTCAGGGTACCGCCGCTGATATAATCAAGATTGCCATGATAAGGGTATTTGACCGCTTAAAAAAGGAGATTCCCGAGGCGGCACTTATTATGCAGGTACACGACGAGTTGATAGTTGAGGCACCCGAAAGTAAGGCCGAAGCCGCGGCACAGATACTCAAAGAAGAAATGGAGAACGCCGTACAGTTAAAGGTTCCGATGACGGTCGACGCTCATTGGGGCAAGACCTGGTACGATGCTAAGGGTTAATATGAGTGACAAGAAACGATTGGTGATATTTGTCTGCACGGGTAACACCTGCCGTAGTCCGATGGCTGAGGGGTTGTTCAGAAACGGTTTGACCGATGAGGAAAAAGAGATTTTCGAGGTCAGAAGCTTTGGACTTGCCGCTTTCGGCGGTGAACCTGCTTCGGAATATGCGGTCGAAATAATGTACTCGATGGGTATTGACATTACGGCTCACCGCTCAACCCCGTTAAACCGTTATGCTTTGGCCGAGGCAGAGGTAGTTGTCTGTATGACCGAGTCGCACGCTAACGTTTTGCTGAGTGTGGGTGTCGATCCCGAAAAACTGGTGGTGTTTGACATCCCCGATCCGTACAAGGGTACCGAGGACGATTACCGCCGATGTGCCGACAAAATCAAGGTGGAGTTAGAAAAGGTTTATGATAGAATCAGAAAATAGTTTGACGGTTCGTGCCTTGTTGCCCGAAGAAGCTCAACTTGCGAGTGACGTCGAAAGGCTGTCTTTAGGTCACGAAGCCTGGACGGCCGACGGAATACGCGAGACTGTGGCGCGAAATGGGTATTATTATGCCGCGTTTTTGGGCGGCGCCTTTGTCGGCAGTGCAGGGTTTACGGCGGTGCTTGACGAGGGTTACATAACCAATATTGCGGTTCACCCCGATTTCAGACGTATGGGCGCCGCGAGCGAGCTTGCCAAGGCCGTTATAGAAAAAGCCAAAGAGCTGAAACTGTCGTTTCTTTCGTTGGAGGTAAGAGAGTCCAACGCGGCGGCAATTTCACTTTATGAAAAGTTTGGGTTTTCAAACGTCGGACGGCGCAAGAATTTTTATTCCGAGCCGACCGAGGATGCAGTTATTATGACTTTAAATTTTTAAGATATTGAATTTTAAGAAGGTAGTTTAATGAAGATTCTGGCTATTGAGTCGTCCTGCGATGAGACCGCCGCCGCGGTGGTCGAGGGACGCAAGGTGTTATCCAATATTGTTGCGACACAGATCGCAGAGCATAGAATTTACGGCGGTGTTGTGCCCGAGATTGCTTCGCGCCGTCATACCGAGGCCATTTCAACGGTGGTGCGAGATGCCGTAAGCGAGGCAGGGCTGACGTTAAAAGATATTGATGCCGTTGCCGTTACCCACGCACCCGGTCTTATCGGTGCTTTGTTGGTGGGTGTCAATTTTGCCAAGGGTTTAAGTATGTCATTAGGTGTACCGCTTATTCCGGTACATCATTTGAGAAGCCATATTGCGGCCAATTATATCTGCCACGAGGATCTGAAGCCGCCGTTTTTGTGTCTGCTCGTGTCGGGCGGCAACAGTCTGTTGGTCAAGGTCAACTCATATACCGATTTTGAGGTTGTGGGACGTACCCGTGACGACGCGGCAGGTGAATGCTTTGACAAGTCGGCAAGGTCGATGGGGTTGGATTATCCGGGCGGTGTAATGCTTGACAGAATAGCCACAACACCTGATTTTAAAAAATATCCGATGCCGTGGCCCAAGGTCGAAGGCGCCGAGCTTGATTTTAGTTTTTCGGGACTTAAAACGGCCGTTATAAATCTTACCCACAATGCCGAACAAAAGGGAACGCCCATTGACGTGCCTGTTTTGTCGGCAACCGTAAGGTGCAGGGTGTGTGACATTCTGATAGCCAATACCATGAGGGCGGCCGAGCTTACGGGAATGAAAAATATTGTCATTGCGGGCGGTGTGTCGGCCAACTCCGAACTGCGGGAAAGAATGGCGGCCGAGTGTGAATCGAGAGGCCTTAAACTGTATTTCCCCGAGAAGAAATATTGCGGTGACAATGCCGCGATGGTCGGTGCTCAGGCTATTTTCGAGTTTGAGGCAGGGAATACCGCAGGAAGCGGACTGAACGCTCAGGCCACGATGAGTATAGAGTGACGGAGGGAAAATATGCCGGGGAAGAAAACGCTTGAAGCGGTAACGCTTCACAAAAAAGGCTTTAACTGTGCACAGGCAGTGCTTTTACCGTTCTGTGAATATTTCGGTATTGACAAGCAATCAGGGATGCAAATGGCCGAAGGCTTCGGCGCAGGAATGGGCGACTGTAGGCACACCTGCGGGGCTTTGTCGGGCGCTGTTATGGTTGCAGGTCTTAAATACTGTGACGGCAATCTTTATGACCATTCGACCAAGCGTGTTACATATTCGGCGGTGCGTGAGCTTAATGCCGCTTTTGAAAAGGAATGCGGTTCGACTGTTTGTGCCGTTATCAAGGGTCTTGACACGGGTCACGTGTTGAAATCGTGTGACGAGTGCGTTATGGTCGGCGCAATGTTGGCTGAAAGATTAGTCAATGAAAAGTGATATTTGCAAATTAAAACGGCTTCGGTGTAAAAACCGAAGCCGTTTTAATTTGCTTTTTATTCTTGGACCACGTGTTGCTTGTTGGCACGGAATGAGTCAATTGCGGCATTGAGCTCGGCGCCCGAGATAAGCGTGATGGCGGTCAGGTATAACCACAAAAGCAGAACAATAAAGGTACCGAGTGTGCCGTATATGAGCGAGTAGTCCGAAAAATTTTCAACGTAGAACGAGAACCCGATGCTCAAAGTTAACCAGGTGATAAGCGAAAAGAATATGCCCGGCAGTACGCTTTTGACCTTGGGCCGTTTATCTAAAGATACCGAATAAAGTGCGCCGATACCTACGAACATAAGCAACGCCAACGGGATAAATCGAAGATACTGCCACGCACTTAAGATGTGGTCGACCGAGGCGAACGTTGTTTCGGAAATGAGTTTTATTATATAACTCAAAACCTGTTCACCGGCCAAAGATAAAAGAAACGTTACGACGATAACCGCCAAAAACAGTACGGTGAATACCAACTGTTTGAAGATATAGCGGAAAGGATGCTCGGGTCGGCCGAGACCGTAGGCGCGTCGCACGTCGGCCATAAGTCCCATAATGGCGCGCATAGGGAACCAGATGCAGAAAATGAGTGAGAACCACATCAACATTTTGCTCGACGTGTGCGAAACGTAGTCGAGATAAGACTCAATGGTACCGACCACGGCAGAGGGCAAAAATCTCTGTAAAACGTTGGTGATGGCATAAATGTTAAGATCGAGAATACCCAGCAGGTTGGAAATAAAAATCAACATCGGGAACAAAGCAAACAGAAAATAGTAAGCCAAAGCCGCCGCATTCTGACCGATACTGTGGGTATAAAACCGCACTGTAACGGCCTTTAAAGTACGGCTTATAAAGGAAAGCTTGTTTGATTTTGCAGGTTCTGACATTGTGGTCACCTCACTTGTATTCGCTTTATAATATGGTTTTATGGACCGAGCCTTTGAAGATGGTCTTGCGGAAATTACCGGGGGTGTAACCTGTATATTGACGGAAAACCTTGCTGAAATACTGCGGGTTGGAATAGCCCAGCATTTCGGCAATGCTTGAAAAGTCGGCGTTGGTTTCAAGTATCAGACGCTTGGCTTCCTCGATTTTAAGCAGTTGGAAGTAGTTGTTGACCGTCTTACCCGTCGCTTTTTTGAAGTGGTTGCACACGTGTCCGCGACTGTAACCGACGTACGCACACAACTCGTCTATTGAAATTTCGGAATAGATTCGTGACTGCAGAAAAGATATTATTTTAGGCACGATGCCGTCGCTCTCGCCGTCGTGGGAAAAGAAAATGGTATCGGTCTTTTCTTCTGAACGAAGAGAATTGATGATCTGCAAAAATAAAATTTCGATATAGTTTATGTAGATCTGGCGGTTGATATACGGTGCCGTTTCTTTAGATTTGCAATAATGCGCGTTGATGTCATAGGCATTGACACCTGCGCCGAAGGCGGCGCTTAATACGCTGCGCTGTTCGGAGGAGATGCGTACAAAGGTTCTTGAGTTGTCGGGAAAGTATTGGCGCATTATCGGACTGTTGCAACTGAACGAGGCAATGAAGATGGAGGCGGAGTGTTCGCCGTCGCAGTTGTTTTTGTGCGGAAAATTACGTCCGTAAATAACGGCGTCGCCCGGGTGCATCACAACGGCGGTTTCTTCGCTTACATCGAGGTAGACACCGTTTTCGATATATATTATTTCATAAAATTCGTGAACGTCGTGAGGGTGATCATAGGTGTATCGGGCGGGAAGCTCAAAGTGGCGCACTGTATAAATCGACTCAATATCAAGCGGCTTTTCGGGGAGCGGGTCTAAAAACTGGTCGCCGCGTTTAAATTGGTAATCATACATTTCTTGTTGGGTCATCGCCATAGTTTCCGCCTCTTTTCATATTCCTTTTATATGGTACACTTTTTTAACGGTAAAATCAATATATTAAAATGCAAGAAAATTATAAAATCGTATTGTGCAAAGCGACAAAAAAGCCTTACCGCCAAAAACGGTAAGGCTTTGAAAAGTGTTGAAATTAAGCTTTTGCAGTCTTTTTGTTGGCAATGACCTTGATAATGAACAAGGTGCCGATCATAAGAACAAGTGCGATGGGCAGAGCAATCAACCAGTTCTGGATAAAACCTGCGATGAGGTAGGCGATGAAAGAAACGCCTGCCACAGTAAGTGCATAGGGCAACTGGGTGGAAACGTGATTGATGTGGTTGCACTGACCGCCTGCCGAAGCCATAATGGTAGTATCCGAAATGGGTGAGCAGTGGTCACCGCAAACGGCACCTGCCATACAAGCCGAAATTGCGATAACGGCAATCTCACCGCCGTTGACAAATACGCTCAAAACGATGGGGATAAGAATACCGAAGGTACCCCAAGAGGTTCCGGTTGCGAACGACAAACCGACAGCGATAAGGAAGATGATGGCGGGCAGGAACATCTGCAGACTCATTGCAGAGGTCTGAATGAAGTCGGCAATGAATACGTTGGCACCGATGGAGTCGGTCATCAACTTCAAAGTCCAGGCGCAGGTGAGAATCATAATTGCGGGAACCATTGCCTTGAAGCCTTCGGGGATGGATTCCATACAGGCCTTGAATGACAGAACGCGGCGGCAAAGGAAGAAGATAACGGCAAAGATTATGGAAATGAACGAACCGTACATCAAGCCGACCGAAGCGTCACTGTTGGAGAATGCGGTGATGAAGTCCTCTCCGTCGAAGAAGCCGCCGGAGTAGATCATACCGACAACACAGGCGATAACGAGGAATATAACGGGAACGATAAGGTCACAAACGCGGCCTCTGGGGTTGTCGGGCAGAGCCTCAACGCTTTCCTGAACGCCGACCGAGAAGAGGTCACCGTTCTTAGCGTTGTCTTCGTGCTTTTTCATCGGGCCGTAGTCAAGACCGGTGATGGCAAGGAAGATAAGCATTGCAATGGTGAGCAATGCATAGAAGTTGTAGGGAATAGCCTGAATAAAGAGCGACATACCGCTGTCGGCACCTGCATCGGTGGCGAAGCCCGAAACTGCGGCGGCCCAGGAAGAAATGGGCGCGATAATGCAGACGGGGGCTGCGGTTGAGTCGATGATGTAAGCAAGTTTTGCTCTCGAGATATTCTGCTTATCGGTAACGGGGCGCATAACCGAACCGACGGTCAGGCAGTTGAAATAGTCGTCAACGAAGATGAGAACACCCAGTGCAACGGTGGCGAGCTGAGCGCCGACACGCGACTTGATGTGCTTGGTTGCCCAACGTCCGAAGGCGGCTGAACCGCCTGCCTTGTTCATCATAGCGACCAAAGCGCCGAGCATTACAAGGAAGACGAGAATACCGACGTTATAGGAGTCGGCAAGTGCACCGACAAAACCGTCGGAGAAGACGTGGGTGATGGTGCCTTCGAAGCTGAAGTTGGAATAAATCAGACCGCCTGCCAAAATACCCACGAACAAAGAAGAATAAACCTCTTTGGTAATAAGCGCCAGAACGATAGCGATAATAGGCGGCAGGAGTGACCAGATGGTCGAGAAGAAGGGAATAGATTCACGAACCTTGTCGAGTGCAGCGTTAAGATTCTGTCTGAAATTGGGGTCGGCATTGACGTTGGTGTCGTAGTTGCCGACATATTCCAAAGCGGAATCGCCGTCCGACAGGTCGTACTGAGCGTCACCTACTGTGACAGTTACGGGGGTGATGACGGTCGTGGAATCATCGGGAGCAGCTGATGCGGTTGCGCTCATACAAAGGGTGGTAACAATGAACACAATGAGGCACATCAATGCAACGGTGACCCAGACCTTGCGTTTTCCGGATGCGAGATTCATAAAAAATCCTCCTAAGTAATTTTGCAAAGAAAATAATAAAGCCGTGGTATTTTGCATACCACGGCTTTTAGTCACAAAAGCGATGATAGCTCTCCACAAACGTGACAGTATGCGGCATATTTTGTCGCACACCAACCGCAAATTTTCGGAAAAAACTTCACGGTTTCGGCGGTGCTTCCTTTCGCGTGGGGTCTTTCCGAACCCACCGTCACGCTACTGATAAGAACCGCGCCTCTATCTTTGCTTCATACATTATATACGCAATTGTCTGTAAAAGCAAGTGCTTTGTCTATTTTCGTCGATTTGTGATAATTTTAAGGTCAAATTTTGTAGAAATGTTTTTGTCGGAACGCTTTAGGCGACATTTTGAAGCGTTCTTTGAACTGAAAACTGAAATAGCTTTGAGAATTGAAGCCGCAACGCTCGGCAACCTCGACTATCGGCAGGTCGCAGGAAACCAGCAGACTTTGTGCCGCGGTGAGTCTTGTGCGGATGATAAATTCGTTGGGCGAGACGTCGGTCACCTGTGTAAAAATGCGGTAGAAATAGGATGTGCTTAAATGGCATCGCTTGGCTAAGATTTCAGCATTGAGATTTTCGGAATAATGATTTATTATGTATTCGACCGAGGACCGTACTGCCGATTCGGTGCCGTTGTCATCGCTGTCGCGTACGGCGTTGACCGAGCAGTCTCTTCTTAACGTGTAAAGCAGATCGATAAGCCGACCTGAGTCGGCAACGTCGCTGTAATCGTCAAAGTTGGGCTCGGGGTCGCAAAGAGCGGAAAAAAGTTTTTTATATTTTTCAAAGTCGCAGTCGCGAATAAATCGGGGCAGGGTTGAGATAAGCTGACGCAATCGCTCGTCGGATGCCGAAAAGTGTAAAAACAAAGCCTTAAAATGCAAAAGGCTTTGGCGCTTGTCTCCCGGTGAGGCAACAAGAATACAACCTTTTTTGATTTCGTTGCGTTGTCCGTTGACAAACGAAATACCGCCGTCCTCGCAAAAAAGTTCAATTTCATATTCCTTGACGGTGCGTAAAGGGGTCAATATTTCGCCGCCTTTGAAGCGGTATTCGTGTCGGATGCTTGTGTCAAATACTCCTGCACCTAAGATTTTGGGTAATCCCGAACTCATGGCGTCACCTCCGAAAAGATAGAATTTCTAAAATATTAAAATTGAATATTGATAGTATTGCGTTGTTACAGTTGTTATAATTAGCATAGCATAGCAATAAACGCTTGTAAAGACCAAATTTCATAAAAGGAGACATTGCTTTATGAAAGAATACAAAATTGAAAATCACGAACCCAGTTTGTTGCCCGATGGTGAATGGAAACTCGTGTGGGCAGATGAGTTTGACGGTACCGAGCTTGATGAAACCAAGTGGCTTTACAGAACCAACTTTTGGGGCAGACCTTTTCCTGCTTATTGCGATAAGGGTGTGACCCTTGACGGAAATTCGAATGCAGTTTTCACCCCCGTCAAAATGGAGGACGGACGAATTTGCTCCGCACAGCTTCAGACAGGTTCAAATTCCTTCGACATACCAAAGCAGGTTTACAGTGAAGCAACAAACGCCTGCGGGGATAACCATTTTTGGCCTCTCGGCAAATTACCCAAGCCTACGTTTATGCACCGATATGGCTATTATGAATGCCGTTGCAGATTGCAAAAGACAAACGGCTGGTGGAGTGCATTTTGGATTCAGTCGCCGGGTCCCGGCACAACCTACGACCCCGAATGGAGTGGTGTTGAGGTTGACATTATGGAGTATTTCGGCAACAAAAAACTGACAACGGGCAACTTCTATGGCGGTTACGGTGAGGAATTAAAAACAGCCGGCCGTATATACTACGGTCTTAACGGTAAGGCAGATTATGATGTAGAAGAATTTGCAAAACAAGCCGAGGAGTTTCACCGCTTCGGTCTTTTGTGGACTGAAAATGAGTATGTATACTATCTCGACGGAAAAGAAATTGGACGTGTAGACGGGCCGATTTCTCATGTTCCGCAGTTTATTCTGCTTACTACCGAGGTTCAAGGGTATCGACGCGGTGATGGAACAATGCATGAGCAAAAGGCCGAAGCCTCTTTAAATGATACCTTTGTGGTAGACTACGTTAGAGTGTTTGATATTGTGAAATAATACAATTTTTAAAGTGAACCGCCTCGAAACACTGTTTTGAGGCGGTTTTTTTAGGCGAAAAAGCAGAATATTTAAAAATGGGGATAGGATTTTGATATAAATTGTGATTTTTTAGTGTTACTATAACAATATGGAAAAATGCGAAAGGGAGAGTTGGCTTTGTCTTATCAAAGAGAGAAAGTGTTTTTTGCCTGCGGTCAACCCGTGGTCGTGCGTTTTGTTGACGGTGAGACCCATATTTTTTCTGTTGACGGTGAAAAACTATCGACCGAGGATATGAGCTTCGG
>JAGBXM010000016.1 GCA_017629275.1 Clostridia bacterium | reverse complement strand
TTTCCACAAAAGCAGATAAATCAGCTTTTAAACAATCAAATTTCTTGAAATTTGATTGTTTTTCTACATCATTGCAATGGTCGTTGTCAAATTTTCTTTGAAAATTTGTTGCCAAATCGAAGATTTGGCGTGGAAATAACACTTTCAGAGTTATTTCCACGTTCAACCACCATTATAATAACCCAAATTCCGCAAATTTTCAAGTGGAAAGGTGTGACGATTTGTCGCTTAATTTGTTTCTTCCGTTTTTGGCGGCTGTTGCTTTAATGCTGGTCAACGGCTGGACCGACGCGCCCGTCAACATAGCAACAGCCATCCGCTCAGGTGCGGTACGCCCCAAAACGGCAATTTTACTGTCGGCCGTTTGTAACTTTTTGGGTGCTTCTGCAATGTGTATTTTCGGCAGCTCGGTGGCCGTCAGCATTTACAGTATTTCGGGACTTACCTCCGTCAGAGAAAACGCAGCAGAAGCGCTTACCGCCGCCGTTTTTGCCGTCGTTATCTGGTCTCTTGCGGCGCTGTGGTTCGGACTTCCCACAAGCGAAAGCCACGCACTCGCGGCGGCGCTGACGGGCGCCGCCGTCGCCGTCGAAGATTTCAAAAGCGTAAATTTGGTCGAATGGGGTAAAACGGCTCTGGGACTGTTGCTATCCACCCTTCCCGTATTTTTAATATCCTTTGCAACCGCAAAATTTATGCAAAATTCATTTTGCAACCTTAAAGTCAATTTCAAAAAACTGCAGATTTTGGGTGCAATGCTCTCGTCCTTTGCCCACGGAGCGCAGGACGGACAAAAATTCGCAGGTGTTCTGGTATTGAATTTAAGCCTTGCCGCCGCACAGAAAGGCACGGTAAATATCCCCTTGTGGGCAACCGTATTGAGTGCCTTTTTCATTTCTTTGGGAACGCTTTTGGGCGGAAAGAAAATAATCAAAAAATTCGGCACTTTGGCACCGACCGACCCGTGCTCAGGCTTTTGCTCCGACCTTGTGTCGGCCGTGACATTGCTCATTTTATCAATTTTTGGCGTCCCTGCCTCGACCACCCACGCAAAATCATCGGCCGTTATGGGCGCCGGAACGGTCAATATACCGTTCAAGGAAAACCTCACCACCGTCAAGGAATTGATCACCGCGTGGGTGCTGACCTTCCCCGTATCGGCGGCATTGAGCTTTTTTCTGACACAGGTTTTCATAAATCTTTAATCTCTTGCACGAAGCCAAAAGGTGTGATATATTGTATTTAATGTATTATACAAAATACGTTTAAAGGAAGATTTTATGAACACCGAAAAATGGTTAAAGCAAAACACCCAAAGCTTAAAGGGTAAACTGATCGCCGTCACGGGAACGACGGGCGGTATCGGTAAAGAGCTGTGCCGTTACTTGGCAAATCTGGGCGCCAATTTAATTTTACTCGACCGCAACACAAAGCGTTCCAACGCATTTGCCGAAGAGTTAAGAAGCACCTACTCTGTCACCGTTTGTAACTACACCCTCGACCTTGAAAATTTCGAATTGGTAAAAAACGTCACCGAGCATTTGAAACTTATGCCGATCGATTTAATTTTACATAACGCAGGAGCTTACAGTATTCCGCGAAAAAAGTGCACCACAGGGTTTGACAACGTGTTTCAGATCAATTTTGTGTCTCCCTATTATATGATACGCGAACTGTTACCGACCTTGAAATCGCGTCACGGCCGCGTTGTCGTGGTGGGAAGCATTGCGCATAACTACTCGAAATCCGACCCTGAAGACATCGACTTTTCGACAAGGAAAGCATCCTCCAAGGTCTACGGCAACGCTAAAAGATACCTGATGTTTTCACTTTTTGAACTGTTCAAAAATGAAACCGATGCCACCCTTTCAATTACCCATCCGGGCATTACCTTCACCAATATCACGGCACATTACCCAAAACTGATTTTTGCCGTTATAAAGCACCCGATGAAAATAATTTTTATGAAGCCCAAAACGGCGGCCTTGAGCATTTTAAAGGGTGTTTTTGAACCCACGCCCTACCACCGTTGGACAGGCCCCAAACTTTTTGATATATGGGGTCTGCCGAAACAAAAGAATTTGAAAACCTGCGCCGAAGCGGAAAGCCGATACATCGGCCAAACCGCCGATAAAATATATACACTCTTAACCGAAAACAATTAAACAACCCTACCCTAAACGATGCAAAATCTCAACCATCTCTTGTAGGGACCGACCTCCCGGGCGGTCCGTTGCTAAATCCAACCACCCAACCCCAACCGGCCCAAATCACGGGACGTCGAGGCGCCGTCCCCTACAAACGTTGATTTACCCTCGCAAGGGCTTTACCTTGTGTTCGCCCGTCAGCACACTGCCAACCCCTGCCTTGCGGGAGCACACATAGGTGCTCCCCTACGTCGATCTTATTGACGCTTTGTAGAGACCGACCTCACGAGCGGTCCGTTGATTTTTGTAAAAAGCGGGCACACATACGATAAAGCACCTACAACATATTTTAAGATTACCTTGTAGGGGAGGGCCTCTGTGCCCTCCCGAAAAGTTAACGTTGTCAACATACCTTCGCGGGCGACCACAAGGGTCGCCCCTACGAGAGGATTTGAGACTTGATTGTAGAGGGCGGTGCCTCTGTCACTCAACAAAAAGATTCTTCGCATACGCTCAGAATGACAGGCTTTATTCTTGTCTTGTCATTCTGAACGAAGTGAAGAATCTTTTGAATTTATGTATGATTTATTTTATTTATTATACGATGCGAGGAAGGCTTTTAAACGGTCGGTTTTGGGGTTGCCGAAAACCTCGTCGGGGGTGCCTTGCTCGGCGATAACACCGTCGTCCATAAAAATGACGGTGTCAGAAACATCTTTTGCAAAGCTCATTTCGTGGGTGACGACGATCATGGTCATATGTCCGTCGGCAAGTGAGCGGATGACCTTTAAAACCTCACCCGTAAGCTCAGGGTCGAGTGCCGAGGTCGGCTCGTCAAAGCAGAGTATCTCGGGGTCCATTGCCAATGCACGGGCGATGGCAACACGCTGCTGCTGACCGCCCGACAGTTCACACGGATAGTTGTTGGCCTTTTCCGAAAGACCGACCTCTTCGAGCAGTTTCAAAGCCTTGGCTTTATTGTTTTCAGGCGTATCCTTCTTCAAAAGGTTGGGCGCCAATGTGATATTCTGGAGTACTGTGTACTGCGGGAACAGATTGAACGACTGGAAAACAAGACCGAAATGCAGTCTTCTTTCACGCAATTCAGCATCAGAGCGTTTGGTTTTACGGTCACCGTCGAAAATAACGGTATCGTTGACGGTTATGGTGCCTTTATCGGCAAATTCAAGTGAATTCAAGCATCGAAGCAAGGTGGTTTTACCCGAGCCCGACGAACCGATTATGGACAATACCTGTCCCTTCTCAAGCGAAAAGTCGATACCCTTTAAGACCTCGGTCTTACCGAAGGATTTATAAATGTTTTTAACTTCTAATACAGACATCTTCGGTCACCTCAATCCTTAAAATAACTGAGTTTCTTTTCGAGCTGACCCAAAAGGATGGTCAAGAGGCCGACGAAAAGAAGATAGAAAACACCTGTGTAGAAAAGCGGCCAGATAAGTGCCTTGGTGGCAGCAAGTTCTTTGGCCTGCTTGATGATCTCAGGGATCATAATACAGTTGGCAAGTGCCGTATCCTTGATAAGCGTGATGATCTCGTTGGACATCGGAGGGACGATGCGCTTTATAACCTGCTTTAAAACGATCTTGCGGAATACCTGCGACTTGGACATACCCAATACGTAACCCGCTTCGTACTGTCCCTTGGAGATGCTTTCGATACCGCCGCGATAGATTTCAGAGAAATAACACGCGTAGTTGATGGTAAAGGCTATAAGTACGGCAATAAGACCACCCATATTGGTCATTAACAGTTGAAGAATGCTTCCGTCGTTGGGAATCTCGTAATATTTCAGAATATAGCGGTCGATCTCACTGAATATCGGACGGCCGAACAAAAGACCCGGGACGTAATAGATAATAAATATCTGCAACATCAAGGGAATGCCGCGGATTATCCACACGAAGGTCTTGGCGATATACTTTAACGGGGCAAAACGGCTCATTGAACAAAAAGCTATCGGCAATCCCAAAGGCGCACCGCAGATAAGCGTTACGGCAAAGATTATAAGCGACAGCGCAAAGCCGTTGGCAAGAAATAACGTAATTTCTGCAAAAGTCATAAAAAATCTCCGATAATAAAATATCCTTAAACAACAGTATTGCTGACGGGATTTTCATCCCGTCAGCGCCAATAGTTTTCTATTTAGTTGAAAATTATTTTTCAACAACCTTCTGATCGTCAAAGTTTACGATAACCGAGGTAGCGAGGTTGTACTTCTCACCGAGAGCCTTCAAAGTGCCGTCTTTGCCGAGCTTCTCAAGCTGAGCGTTAACCTTGGCGGTAAGTGTGCTGCCCTTTTTGAAGCCGATTGCATAATATTCAACGTCACTGGTCAAAGCATCAACGATGGTGAGGTTAGCATAATCGCCCTTGCCACAGTAGCTCTTGGCAAGCTGTGCGTCAACAACTGCGAAGTCGGCGGTACCTGCGTTGACCTCCAAAAGGCCGTCGGTCTGCTTAATTGCGCCCTTGAAGGAAATACCCTCGAAGCCCTTGGCATAGGATTCACCTGCAGAACCGCTTTCAGCAATAGCAATCTTACCGTTAAGACTTGCAGCGTCGGTGATGCCCGAATCCTTCTTGGCAACGACTACCTGGAGGTTCTCCATATAGTTGTAGGAGAAGTCAACCTTCTCAGAACGGAGAATGCCGTCATCGTCGGCCGAGTTACAGGTAAAGCCGTTCCAGATGCAGTCGATAGCGTTGGAGTTAACGTCGGTATACTTGTTTTCCCAAACGATCTCTTTGAAGATTACCTTATAGCCGAGACCGTCGAAGACCTTTTCGGCAAGTTCGGTATCGAAGCCGACAAGCTTACCGTCTTTATCGAGATAGTTCATCGGCTCGTAAATGGTGTAACCGACAACTACGGTGGGACGGTTGTCAACTTCCTTCTTCTTGCCGCAGGCTGTGAAGCAGCATACGAACAAGAGAACAGCCAACATAAGGCTTAAGAGTTTGATAAAGTTTTTCATAATATTACCCTCTTTATATGTATTTTTTTGGAAATTCCACAGCGTCGAAACGCTTTAGTGTGCTAACATATTAACACGATAATATGAAATTGTCAAGTCTTTTCCCAAAAATTGTGACAAAGCATAATTTGAACGGAATAATATGGGAAATTAAGAATATTTGTTCCGAAAATTATTTACATTTAAAATAAAATAATGTAAAATAATAAAGAATATACACAATATATTACGTGTTGTTCGAGGAGTTGCAAAATGACCGATAAGATTATTATAAAAGGTGCCAAAGAGCACAATTTAAAAAATATAAACGTTGAGATACCCCGTGACAAGCTGATAGTGTTGACAGGTCTTTCGGGTTCGGGTAAATCGTCGTTGGCTTTTGATACGCTTTATGCCGAGGGCCAACGCCGTTACGTCGAGTCACTTTCAAGCTACGCGAGACAGTTTTTGGGTCAGATGGAAAAGCCCGACGTCGACAGTATCGAGGGCTTGTCTCCCGCAATATCCATCGACCAGAAGACCACCTCCAAAAACCCGCGTTCGACGGTCGGCACCGTTACCGAAATCTATGACTACCTGCGTTTGCTTTTTGCCCACGTGGGTGTTCCGCACTGCCCCGTTTGCGGCAGGGAAATAGTCAAGCAGTCGGTTGATCAGATCGTCGACCGTATTATGGAAAACGGCGAGGGCAACAAAATTCTTATAATGTCACCCGTTATCCGCGCCAAAAAGGGTGAACACGTAAAACTGCTTGAAAAGGCACGTAAGGACGGCTATGTCCGTGTCCGTATTGACGGCGAGGTCTATGACCTTTCGGAAGATATAAAATTGGAAAAAACCAAGAAGCACACCATTGAGACGGTTATCGACCGACTTGTGCTTAAAGACGGTATCGGTAAGCGTCTTACCGACAGCGTTGAGACGGCTTTGAGACTGTCGGGCGGTATCGTTACCGTATCGGTCATCGGCGGTGAGGAATACACCTTCTCAGAAAATTATGCCTGTCCCGACCACGACGTCAGTATGCCCGAATTGGCACCGAGAATGTTCTCGTTTAACAGTCCTTTCGGCGCCTGCCCGACCTGTACGGGACTCGGCATTTTTATGAAAATAAATCCTTTGCTTCTGGTTCCCGACGAGTCCAAAACACTTGCCGAGGGTTGTATCCGTGCCAGCGGTTGGGGTACGACAGGCTGGGGCTCCAAGGAAGAGGGCACCATCGCTTTGATGTATTATAAAGGTCTTGCCGCACATTACGGTTTTGATATCAATACACCTTACCGCGAGTTGTCGCCCGAGGTCAAGGACATTATAATGTACGGAACCAACGGCGAAAAGGTGACCTTTACACGTAATAACACCTGGGGCGGCGGCAGTTTTTCGGTGCCGTTTGAGGGTGTTGTCAATAATCTTGAGCGCCGTTATAAAGAGACTACCAGTGAGTTTTCGCGTACCGAGATAGAATCGCTTATGACCGAGTGTCCGTGTCCCGATTGTCGGGGTGCAAGACTAAAATCCGAGATACTGTCGGTTACGGTGGGCGGTCTTAACATTAAAGAACTGTGTGACCTGCAGATAGTGGACTGTCTGAAATTCTTTGACGAATTAACGCTTGACAAACGCTCGACCAGTATTGCC
>JAGBXM010000137.1 GCA_017629275.1 Clostridia bacterium | reverse complement strand
CAATGACTATCATTGTATTTCCTGCATCAACAAGGCGATTGAACACGTCGATAAGTCGGTGAACGTCGGCGGTGTGCAAGCCCGTTGTAGGTTCGTCGAGTATATAAACCGTTCGGCCGGTGGGACGTTTGGCAAGCTCGGTTGCCAATTTCACACGTTGAGCCTCACCGCCCGAAAGGGTGGTTGCAGGCTGACCGAGTTTTACGTACCCAAGTCCTACGTCAAATAAGGTTTTAAGTTTTCGGTAAATCTTGGGATGACTTTCAAAGAAATACATCCCCTCCTCAACCGTCATCTCAAGCACGTCAAAGATACTCTTATCGCGGTATTTGACCTCTAACGTTTCGCGGTTGTAACGACTGCCCTTGCAAACGTCACAAGGCACGTATATATCGGGCAAAAAGTGCATTTCAATCTTGATTATGCCGTCACCCTCACAGGCTTCACATCGACCGCCGCGAACGTTGAACGAGAATCTGCCTGCATTATAACCACGTATTTTGGCGTCCTTGGTTGCGGCAAAAAGTTCACGTATGTCGTTGAAAACACCCGTATAGGTAGCAGGGTTGGAACGAGGTGTTCTTCCGATGGGTGACTGACTGATTTCGATAACCTTATCGAGATGCTCAAGACCCTCAATAGCCTTGTGCTTGCCCCAAATACGCTTTGCACCGTTGAGCTCACAAGCCAAGCGCTGATATAAAACGCTGTTTATTAATGACGATTTTCCCTAGCCCGAAACACCCGTAACGCCAATCATTTTGCCTAACGGAAACTTAACCGTAACGTTTTTAAGGTTGTTTTCCGAAGCACCGACCACCGTCAAAGATTTTCCGTTGCCTTGACGACGGGTAATAGGCACTTCAATCTTCTTTCGGCCCGAAAGGTAGTCGCCCGTGATAGATTCCTTACAACGGCAAACCTCTTCGGGTGTGCCTGCACAAACGATGTGACCGCCGTGAATACCTGCACCGGGACCGATATCAACAATAAAATCGGCGGCACGCATGGTGTCCTCGTCGTGCTCAACAACGATAACGGTGTTGCCCAAATCACGAAGCTTTTGTAACGTACCCAACAGCTTTTCATTGTCACGCTGATGCAGTCCGATGCTCGGCTCGTCAAGTATATAAAGTACGCCCATCAAAGAAGAGCCAATCTGCGTTGCAAGGCGGATTCGTTGACTTTCGCCACCCGAAAGAGTTCCCGACGAACGTGAAAGTGTGAGGTAATCAAGACCCACGCTCACAAGGAAGTTCAAACGTGATTTAACCTCTTTAACGATAGGTGCGGCAATACTCTCGGAACGTGCGTCAAGCTTAAGTTCGTCAAAGAATTTAAGTGCATCAACAATCTGCAAATCGCACAGCTCTTTAATGTTGAGTCCGCCAACCGTAACGCTCAAGATCTCGGATTTCAAACGCGCACCGTGACAATCGGGGCAAGGGCTTTCCGACATCATTGCCTCAATTTCATTACGCGAATAGTCACTGTTGGGTTCCTTATAACGGCGCTCAAGATTGTTGATAACGCCCTCACACGGCACCGAAAAGCTTCCGCCTGCCCATGCAGAATTACGGTGGAAGGTT
>JAGBXM010000015.1 GCA_017629275.1 Clostridia bacterium | reverse complement strand
CGGGCGAACACGCAGGTTCGCCCCTACGAGGAGAATTTGGGTTCATTGTGTCGTGTGGGGCCTATCGATAGCTGTTCTCCTCATCCGTCACGCGTTGCGTGCCACCTTCCCCGCTGGGGAAGGCTTGCGGGCGAGCATTGCTCGCCCCTACGACAGGTGGATTTACATATAGGAGGTTTTTCAATTATGTTTCATTGTTTAACATTAGATATTTAAATTTCATTGTTTGTTATAGTTTCGATAATTAATTATTTTATATTTCATCATTTGATATTTCATCGTTTGATATTTCATCATTTGATATTTCATCATTTCGTTATTGCATTATTTCGTTATTTCAATATTTTATTATTTATATTAAAGGAGAATTTTTTTTATGGCTATTAACAATATTTCTACTGCAAGTAAGTTTTCAAGTGAGTTGGACAAGGTTATCGTTTCCAAGGCGGTGACCGGTTTCTTTGCCGACAACGTGCTTCGTGCCAAGTTTGTGGGTGCCAAGACGGTTCTTATTCCCGATATTGACTTTGTGGGTCTGGCTGACTATGACCGTGATACCGGTTTTTCCAAGGCTAAGACCACCGTTTCCAACACCTCTTATGAGTTGTCTAAGGACCGCGCCCGTTCGCTTCAGCTCGACCGCGAGGAAATGGATGAGTCGGGTATTGCCAATCTTGCCGGTCAGGTACTCGGTGAGTACGTTCGTACCATGGTCGTCCCCGAGATGGATGCTTACGTTCTGTCCGAGCTTTACAAGGTTGCCGATGCTCACGGTCATACCGTTGAGTTCGATGAGGACAAGGTTTATTCTCAGTTGGTCTCGCTTATCAACAACGTTCAGAGCCGTGCAGGTTTTGATGAGGAGTTGGTTGCTTTTGTCAATCCGCGTACCTATGCCGCTTTGATGAACTGTGCCGAACTTAACCGTCAGCTTGTTGTATCCGACTTCAAGCAGGGTGAGGTCGATCTCAAGGTTAAGTCTTTGAACGGCGTTGCCATTATTCCCGTTGCCGACGACCGAATGAAGACCGACATCGAATTTGACGGCGGTGAGGATACTACTTCGGGCGGTTACACCGTGTCCGATGCTTCTAAGGATATCTGTATGTTGGTTATCCCCAAAAAGGGTGCAAGTCTCGTCAAAAAGACCGAGACCATGCGTATCTTTACTCCTGAGCAGAACACCGAGGCCGATGCTTATATCTTCAACTATCGCGTATACTACGACGTATTTGTGAAAAAGAGCGGTCTCGAGCTGGTTGAGGCGGCATTTTCTGAAATCAATTCCTGATTCCAATCGCTTTAGTAGGGTGACAGTTTAATTCTGAGGGGCATTCCGTGACCTTTAGGGCGGGTGCCCCTCTTTTTTTGAATCCTTTGAAAGGGGTTAATTGAATGTATGAAAATATAAAGCTTACGCCTGCCGAGATTTTTGACGAATACAAGGCAGGCGTGGATTACAAGTCTTCTTTAGGTGATAAAGGTATCTATGAGCAGACCAAACAGAATGAGCGCTTTTACGTTGGTGACCAGTGGTACGGGGTCAATGCGGGCAATAACCGTCCGCTTGTGCGCCGTAACATTATCAAGCGTATCGGTGAATACAAGTTATCGGCCATCGGTGCGGCTCCCGTTGCGGTCAACTATTCGGCCGAAGGGGTGCCCGACGCACACGACCTTAAAGTAAACGATATGAGCGGTGAGCCCGAAGTGACCGACGTTATGGCTCAGTTATCCAACTACTTTTCAGTGACGTCCGAGCGGCTTCGTTTTAAAGGTCTTTGTGAGCAGGTGCTTCGCAACGCCTATATCAGCGGAACGGGTTTTCTTTACACCTATTGGGACCCTAAAGTACAGACCGGTCTTTATGCCGATGACGATGCTACGGTTGCCATTAAGGGCGATATCAAGTCGGAAATACTCGACGTCGAGAACGTGAATTTGGGGGACCCGAACTGTTTTGAGATTCAGTCTCAGCCGTTTATTATCATTTCGCAGAGAAAGACGGCTTCTGAAGTTAAGCGTCAGGCGGCGCTGTATAAGCAAAGCGGCGACGATATAAAGCCCGATGATGCAAGTGCTCTGAATATAAATTCAGGTGACAGAGGTGACGCGGAGCCTGAGGACAGTACGCGTGTGACCGTTCTGACCAAGTTTTTTAAGGAATACGATGCCAACGGTAATGCCAAAATTATGGGTATTGCCGTGACCGAGAATGCGGTGGTGCGGCCAATTTGGTGTCTTGGTATCGGGCTTTATCCGATAGCAAAGTTCTGTTGGGAGCGCCGTCGTTCAAGTGGCTACGGTGACAGTGAGATCACCTATCTTATCCCGAATCAGATCGCTATTAACCGCGCTTTGACGGCGGCGGTATGGGCAACCATGAATGCAGGTATGCCGAAGGTTCTGGTCAATGGAGACCTTGTCGGGTCCAGGATCACCAACGATCCCGGTCAGATAGTAACCGTAAACGCAGGTGAGGGTGACGTACGGTCGGCGGTGCAGTATCTTCAGCCGCCGTCGTTTGCCGAGCAGTTTGAGGCTTTGGTCAACGATATGGCGGGTAACACAATGGCCGACAGCGGTGCTAACGATGCCGCTTTGGGTGACATCCGCCCCGACAATGCGGCGGCTATTATTCAGGTCAGGGAAGCCGCTTTACAACCGATGCAGATGTATCAGAACCGATATTATGATTTTGTTGAGGACGTTGCAAGAATCTGGGCCGATTTCTGGATAAATCTTTACGGTGACCGTTCACTCAAGGTTAAGGGTGAGGACGGAGTTCAGTACGTGCCGTTTAATGCTGACCGATACAAAAAGCTGGTTATAAATGCCAAGGTCGACGTTGGTGCTTCGGCCTTGTGGAGTGAGTCGGTGGTCATTTCGGCACTTGACGGATTACTTAAAGCGGGAATGATAACCTTTAAGCAGTATCTTGAAAGAATGCCGAAGGGTCTTATCCCTAATACCGACGGGCTTTTAAAGGATATCGAGCAGCAGAAGGTTAAAAGTTCTGTGCCGCCTGCCGTTGGAAAATTGGGAGCAGAATTACCAGAGGCTGAGAGTGCGGTTTCGGAGGTGGTAGAATGACGGGTAAAGAAATAATTTCGAAATCCCTGATGCTTTTAGGGCTTCAGGACAGTACGGGCAACACGTCGGATGCTAGGTTTTTGGCTCTGTCAAAAAATGCGCTGTGTTTTGTATTGGCGGATATTTTCAGCCGCTTGGGTCAGGATTTTGAGGAGTTGAAGTCGTTGGACGTGCAGATCGATCTGCCTCGACAGGTGCTTTACGACTGCGTACCTTACGGCGTGGCGGCCTTTGTTGCTGAGGGTGTCGGTGACGGGGACAAGCAGCAGTATTTTTCGGCTATTTATAATCTGAAGCGCGGGTCGGTCGTGCCAAACGGCGATATCGGGGATATTATCCCTGCGCCTTAAAAAGGGGGTTTGAAGAATGATTCCTTTTATAAATAATTCTGCCGAAAGCTTGTTGAGCATTCCCGAAATGTCGGGCGGAATGAACCTTCGCGATGGCTTGTCCTTGGTGCGCGACGACCAACTGACCGACTGTAAGAATATGTGGTACAGGGACGGAATGCTGAGAACGAGGCTTCGTTTGAGAGTGGCCGCAAAGGCCGGAGGGCTTTCGGCTTTTAAACGGTTGGACAGGCGCATATCTTCCGAAACTGTCATATATGACGGTGTCAGGTTTATTGAGGACGGAGAGGTCTATTACCTTACGGTGTCGTTTGGCAGACTATCGTCGGAAATTGACGGTGACGGTACGCTGTTTGAGTTTTGTCTGGTAAATGAACGCAGACCGCAGGTGTGTCTGAAGATCGCGAGTAAATGGTTCTTTTCAACAAGTGATATTACGCATTTTGCTTTTAAGTACGAAAACGACATTTACTGTTTTTATTCCGATGGCGGTGACAGTCAGGGTATTCTGAAGTTTTCAAAGGGTGACCGTCTGCGTGATGAATGGACAAGGGATGAGATAACCAAGAACTATCTCGAGACGGTTGATAATATTGAGGAATTGAAGGAGAAATTGGATATTCCGATTATCGCAACCGACGGGCTGCCGAGCTGTGATGATTCTATGAGTGAGTTCAACGGTACGATAAATAAGAGCTACAACCTTCTTTGCCCATATTACACTGCACAGTATTCGACCGTTGACAAAAGCGTTGACGAAAGCACTATGCAGTATCCGCTTGTTTATCTTGTGATGAAAGGTTCGGCAGACGATACAACCTGGAGGGGAATGGCCGGTAAATATATTTTTGCGGAATACTTTGATAAAAGCGGAAAGGTGTATAAGCACAAGGCGCAAATTGACGCAACCTACGGAAACGCTGAGGAACTAGGGTCGGAGTGTGAAGACGGATATGCGGTCCACCTGTGGCAAAATTTGGTTTATTTTACGCCAAAAGAATGGACGGAGGGCGTGGATAGCCGTATAAGGCTTAAAAAAGAGGACTACGTCTGTAACAATCTGAAGATCACGGCACCGGTGCCGAATTATGAGGAGAACGTTGTCAAGCTGTTTGATATGACCAAAGCAATCAGATACGGAGGTCAGGGTACGGGTGACGGCGGCTCCAGGCTATTTCTGACGGGTAATACGAAAGAGTCGGAAAAGTCGTTGGTTGTGTGGAGCGCGTTGGATGATCCTTTGTGTTTTTCGCAAAATGCCTACGTGTACGTTGGCGATAAAGACCAGGCGGTGACGACCTTTGGTAAAATGTCGGGTGAATTGATCCTTTTTAAGGAAAATGAGATCCATCTGATGGACTATACAAAGGGAAATACCTCGGCAGACAACGGTAATATTCCGACGATACTTATTAATGGTAATGTCGGCTGTGACTGTCCCGATACGGTGCAGTTATGCCGCAACCGTCTTGTGTGGGCCGATTCGCACGGTAAGGTGTATTCACTTGTTTCGCAGAATCAAAACAATGAGCACAATATATTCGAGGTCTCGGAAATGATCGAACGCAAACTGAAGGGTGAGACCAATCTTAAAAATGCACATTCGGCCGATTATATGGGGCATTACATACTTCAGGTTGATAATCGAATTTACGTTATGGACTATAATTCTTACGGCTATAATTACGTTTCTTCGTATTCCAAGGCGGAGGATGCCAACTTGCTGATTCCCTGGTATTATTGGGAACTTGATGTTTTGCCGAGGGGCATTATAGCGGCAAATGATATTCTGTCAATTCCATTGACAAGCGCGGTCGGGTGGGATGAAAACGGCAGTGCTCATTTTATTTACGACATCTATTATACGGACGGTTCTTACGGTGATGATGAGGCGGTCCGGTGGGGCGAGGCGGACGGTTTTGCGGTGCGTGAGATAGTTGAGCGTCCTATAGAATCGGTGGTGCAGACCAAGCTGTTTGATTTCGGGCAACCTTCGAGAAAAAAGACGGTGACGGCGGCCGATATTTCATTTGGCTACAATGACGGGCGGCCGATCACGGTGAGTTTTATTTCGGAAAGAGGTATCCCCGATGAGCATACCGTGGCTATCGGCGCGGCCGAGGCTGAAATGTATTCACCTGGTTACGTTCATTCGTGCAGGTTTTATCCGTATACAAATGCGGCGGTGATGTTCGGTATGAGGGTGACTTGTGAGGGCGAGATGGCTATTGACTCACTGTCTTTAAGATGCCGACGTTTGCGATGGTAGGGGGTGTGAGAGCTGAGCAACAAATCAACCTGCGTTACGCCGCAGGGTGACACTGCGGTGTCGGCTTAGAATGACAGCAATATAGTGTATTGGTTTGATGGCGGGCGAACACGGAGGTAAAGCCCCTACGACGGGTGAATTTGCATTTGTAGGGAATGGATTTATCCATTCCGAAAAACCGTATTACGGCGATTTTTTGCTTGAGATGGTAACCGTTCTCCTCATCCGTCACGCGTTGCGTGCCACCTTCCCCGCTGGGGAAGGCTTGCGGGCGCACACGCAGGTGCGCCCCTACTTAATCAAGGTGAAAGGAAATATCATGTTTATTTTGCTCTTGATAAAAAGAAGAAATTGGTATATACTGGTATTACTCGACAGTCGTTTATCAAGCGTTTGTATCAACACAATTATTCTAAAAATCCGTCTGGGCCGAAAAAGTTTATTGGTTTGGTAAATGTTTTTGGTGAACAATCTGAATCGTTGACCGGAAATATGGTTCACGCAATAGAGCAGTTCCTTATTGAATATGGACCGAATAAAAAGAACAAAATAAATAGCATAAGTCCAAATTCCAAACATTACGATGAAAGTATGCAGTTTGCGTATAACTATATTAAACAGTATTTAGATAACAATACACGGAGGGAATAGAATGAGCTGGTTTAATAAACGCAAGAAATCAAACGATAAAGACGATGCGACGTGGGATTATTTTTATGCTGAACTCCAAGGAATGGAAGCGTCAGTGCGGGTTGATACAAAATATAAAGATGCAAAATATAAGCATACGTATTATGTTAAGCTTGTGTATAGCTCTGAACCTACAACCGAATTGCCGGACAAGTATTTCTTACAAGATGTGTACGAAATTGAGAAATCGTTGAATTATATAATTTCAAACATGACTAAAGGTAAGATTGTATATTTGGGATGTGCAACTTTTGGCGGCAGTTCATATTTGATATATGCTTCTGATGAAGGATATAAGTGGCCTGAAATACTGACTCAAGTTATTGAGTATGAAATAGAGGGCGGCTGTTATCCTAATGACAATATGGGATGCTATAATACCATCTTATATCCCAAAGAAGTGCGCGACAAATGAGAGCAATATGTTGACGCATTGGCGATTTACAAGTTAATATTAGAGATGACAAAAAGCAGGCTTTTGAAGTCTGCTTTTTGTTTTGCGGCGAGGACAGCCGCCACGTCGTTGATGCGTTTCGGGACGGTGCTGACGGCACCGTCCCTCTCTGTCACTTCGAGATATCTCTCCCACACCGTGGGAGAGTCTCCCTCGACGTCCCGAATGTTTGTTTATCTCTCCTTCCACCGCTGACGCGGTCCGCCTTCCCCGCTGGGGAAGGCTAAGATTCTTCGCTTCACTCAGAATGACAGGATATTATTTTAGTGGCGATCGGTTTTCGTTTTTATAGTTTTATGTGTGGTTTGTTGAAGTGCGTTGGTATTTTGACAAACTTTTTTTGACGTTTTTTAAAAAGGTTATTATTTGTAAAAGGAGGTCGTTTATGGCTGTAAGGACAGTTGAATTCAGGGTGAGTGAAAGCGGCATTTTGCCGTCGTCACAGCAGTTCGGCGGTGTTCAGGGAGAACATCGCGCGACGGTGCTGGTCTTCACCTTGGAGGATGATTTATTTAACAAAATTTCGGCTTCGGCCGACGGTAACCGCGTGGTTTACCGTTTTGAAGCCTATGACGGTGCGGGTGGTGTGAAATCTACCGAACCGCTTGAATTGGCCGACAAAGCGCTAGAGTTTTATCTTGAAGAGTGGCAGACGCGCTTCGGCGGCAACGTTTCGGTTTTTCTCGTTATCACCGAGATAATGAACGATGCGACCGAAATGGAGTTGTATTCGTTTCCTGCGGTGTTAAGGCTTAGGAGCCGTCCCGACGGTGAGGCGGTCGACGGTGGTAATTATGAGAGCATTTCGGCCTTAGTGGAGAGTGCCAAAAATAGCGCGAAAAACGCTCAAAAAAGTGCCCAAGCCGCAACCGAGTCGTTGGATGAGTTGTTGGCTTCGGTGCCTGACGTTGACGTTTTGGAGGTTTCTGACGGTGTTGAGATAACCGTCACCGAAAAGGATAAGGTTTCGGTTGCCAAGGTTCGCAACGGTGAAAAGGGTGAAAAGGGTGAAAAGGGTGACAAAGGCGATGTCGGTCCAAAAGGTGACAAAGGTGACGTGGGCGAGGTTTCATTGAAATATGCTCATTCGTCTTTTGCCAACGCGCTGAAAGGCTCGGCTTCGGGTGAAGGTTGTGCGGTTGCCAAGGATGTCTCGCCGCTTGAACACGAAATTAAGGTACAGTTGAGTGACCCGTTGGGTGAGGTCAGCGGTGAAGAAGCGGTGTCACAAACCGCGACCTTGAACGGTGACACGCGTGAACTGTTATTGGACGAGCCATCGGATAGGGTTCACGTGAAATTTGAACAGCTCGACCATTATTGTGATGGTGCTATTGTGCCGTTGGTTGACGGGGATGACCTCAAAGCGGTTTCGGAGGTTGTTTTTACACCTGCAATGTTCACCTACGGTGAAGACCAAGCCATAGTGGATATTGTATACACTATTTCGGGTAACATTCTTTCGTGGAAAGGAACGGCTTCGGCGGTTTGGAATGAAAACACTTGGGATATTTCGGGTAGTTACACCTTGAGCTCTTCGGGACAGAAGATTATCGGTTTCTATCAGATTTATGACAGCCCTGAAGATAATCCTAATTACTCTGACGGTGGAGAGTATATGGAAAATTCGCTTGACATTATCGTGAGCGTTTTGTCAAATTCGTTTTCGGGGGTTGCGGTCACGGTCGGCGGTAAGAACCTTTGCCCTATTAACAGTTATGAACTTAACGGGAAATCTTTAAGTAAAGTGCTTTTTAAAGGCAATTTACAAGGCAATGTAACACTTTCGTGGAGACAAGATTTTATACAAACGGGTGGTGCGTCATTATTTAGTTTATATAACGCAGAAAGCAACCAGACAATATATATAGCACCAAAGACAGAACAATATGAAACGCAACTAACATATAGCTTAACGGCAGGAAAATGGACATTCACTTTGGTTAATTGGGCGAATAGCACGGGTAATTTGAGTGAAATTCAAATTGAAGTAGGTGTTTTGGCAACCGAATATGAACCATACGTTGAGCCTGTCACTTATGTATCTAATGCCGAGGGTGTTGTTGATGGTGTTAAATCTGTTTATCCGTCGACCTCTGTGTCGGTCGAGGATGGTTCAACCGTGGTCAACGTAGAATACAACAGAGATATAAACAAAGCGTTTGCAGAATTGCAAAACGTACTTATTTCTTTAGGAGGTAACGTTTAATGTTCAGTTTAAGAGAGTTTATCAAAAAGGGTCTTATTGCTGCGGTCGGCAAGATGGCCGATTATCAGATTATTCTTAATGCCGCAGGT
>JAGBXM010000136.1 GCA_017629275.1 Clostridia bacterium | reverse complement strand
TGCATTTCAAAGGTTGGCTCTGCGAGTTTTGTGCTTTTCTCAAACTGTTTTCGGTTGCCAAGCCAATATTTATAGGGCCTGAGGGTAGATCCCGATTCAAAGGTAAACGGGCCTTTGAAATCGATTTCCTTTAGCGCCATCATAATCTCATCCATATTGACCGTGCCAAAATAAGGGATAACGTGTTCATCCCGTTCACCGCGGTTATCATTGATATGCACCGCCCTCAAATCGTCGCCAATGGTGAGGATTTCATCATACTGCGAGCCTTCTATGTTGGCGTGACCCGTGTCCCAACACGAATGGAACAAGGGATGGCCAACATACTCCGAAAATTCGCGCATTTCGGCACCCGTTTTGGGATAAACTCCACCGATATTAACACGGGTACTGTTTTCGTGGCAGATGCAAACGTTATACTTCTCGGCGGTGGGCAAAATACGATTAAAGAATGCCTTGTTACGGGCGAACCATTCTTCCTTTGTGGCATTTTTATCCCAACCCGAGTGCACAACCATTGTGGGGATTCCTAAAAAACCGCAAACCTCAATAGCGCGGATATTCAAGGCTACCGCTCTTTCAACCTGCGCCTCATCCAAAGGATTTGTATTGGGAGAATGGCACTGCACAAATTTTAAGCCGTTTTCATTTGCATAAGCGAGAAGCTCTTTGGCCGCAGTTTTCCAATCCTCATTTATCAGCAATTCATCGTTTTCTCTCACGGTATAAAGACTCAGGTCAATATATTTAAACCCTGCCTTATTTATCTGCTTCACTCTTTCAAGATAGGTGCCGCAATATTTATCAAAATCTCCCGTTGTTGTTGCAAGCCTCATTCCACTCTCTCCTTAAAGTTTGTTCATTTTGCGGTATTGTCCCGCAGTTTGGTTCATTATACCCTTAAAGACCCGACAAAAGCTTTTTGAATCCAGAAAGCCTGTTTTTCGGGCAATTTCCTCAATTGTATCGTCCGATTCACGGAGCAAAATACAAGCAATCTCAACTCGGCGGGAATTGAGGGCATTGTGAAAGGTATCACCTGTAACATTTTTGAAAATCTTACATAAATTAGTTTTGCTGTACCCACACGAGGCGCTGATGCTTTCAATATCCAACGGCTCGTTATAGCGGTTGTATATCGCTTCCAACGCAATGTCGATTTTCTTCACGTCGTCGGTGCGCTTGGTGGGGATGTTGATGATATTGCGCTCTTGAAAAAGCTGGAAAAGCAACGCGCTTATTTTGTAAAGGCTGCTTTTGATGTGCAGTTCGGCAAAATCGGTGCCGTCGTTTTCTTTGAGCAAAGCGGTCTGCTTCAGGCAGTTGACAAGCTCGCAAAACGTCCAATGCTGCTGAAATTCCGACTTGCGGACGACAATGCAGTCCGACCCTTGCTCAAAAAACAGGTTGAAGTATTCGCCCAGCAAGGCGTAGCCAAGTTCTAACGTCAGTGCCCTGCTGGCGGTTGGTTCTTGTTGCGGAATCGAGTGTGCCGCCATTGACGGAATCACGGCAAAATCACCCTCGGTCAACGTGTATTCCTTGCCCTCGCAAGCAATTTTATACGACCCTTCAAGGCAAAATGACACCTCAATTTCGTGGTGGCGGTGCGATTCAAACGGTTTTACGACG
>JAGBXM010000135.1 GCA_017629275.1 Clostridia bacterium | reverse complement strand
CTTAAAGGCTGTCAAAAAGCAGTCACTTTACGAAGGTAAGTCTGACGTTAAAATAGTTTACACGCCCCTTCATGGTTCAGGAAATATTCCCGTACGCAGGATGCTTGACGGTCTTGACGTTACCGTAGTTAAAGAACAGGAGTTGCCCGACGGTAACTTCTCTACTGTTCGCAGTCCCAACCCCGAAGAAAAAGACGCTCTCGACATTGCCATCCAAAAAGCAAAAGAGATAGATGCTGATCTTGTGCTTGGCACCGACCCTGACTGTGACCGCGTAGGTATCGCAGTAAAGCACAACGGTGAGTATGTTCTCTTTACCGGTAACCACACCGGCGCGATGTTGGTCAACTTTATTCTTAATATGAAAAAGGACCAACTCAATTCCAAATCGACTATGATCAAAACAATAGTCACTTCGGAGCTTGGTGCCGACATAGGCCGCAAATTCGGTATTATTGTTGAAGAAACACTCACCGGCTTCAAATACATCGGTAATAAGATGAACAAATACGAGGCTGACGGCTCGCAAGAATATATCATAGGATATGAAGAATCTTACGGTTATCTTATCGGCACTCACGCAAGAGACAAGGATGCTGTTGTCGCTTCTATGCTTATTTGTCAGATGGCCGCTTGGTATAAGAATCAAGGTAAGACCTTGGTTGACGGTTTAAACGAACTTTATGATGAATTCGGCTACTATCTTGACACTCAGGACAGTTTCACTTTAAAAGGTCAGGACGGTGCCGAAAAAATCAAACAGTTTATGGCAACCTTCCGTGAAAAAGGCGATGACCTTCTTGACAACATTAAAGAATTTCAAGATATCAGCAAGGGCGTTCGCGATTTACCCCGGGATAACGTTTTGAAATATATTTTAGACGACGGTTCCTGGATCGCTGTCCGTCCGTCAGGTACCGAGCCCAAGATAAAGGTCTACTACTCTATCAAAGCCGCGACTCGTGATACTGCAGAAGTAAGACTCTCCAAAATCAAAGAAGTCATCCACAGTATTATTAAGTAATTATTTTTACATTAAAGCACCTCAGTACAAGTCGTACTGAGGTGCTTTTTAAGTTAGTCTAAATAAGAAAACTGATGGATTCCGTCGTTTTTCTGATAAACGTGTACGTAATCGATCTGGAAATTGTTAGATGTCGTCCATTCAGGAGCATTATCATCAAGACACTTTTCGCGTGTTATGAAGCTTGTTGCCTGGCTTAATATTATGTAAAGCGGCTGTGCAAAGGTTTCATTCCACTGCTGTTTCTCGTTTGGATCCAACGAGAAGAATACGTTACCGTCACAAGCAAAGCTACACAAATCTTTTGTCCATATGTAAGAAAAGGTATGCAACCCGTCGTTGAACTTGCCTTCAGGGCAATAGTATTTCTTATCATTAGAATATTTGCCATCAAGCGACCAATGGTCCTTAACACCCTGCGGTGCCCAATAGGAATCATAATAATCCTTTTGGAACTTATTCATCCAGCCGTGCATATTAGAAGCAAACGAAGCCGAATTACCGAACATTTCAACAACATTTATCTCCGGATTGAAGGCCGTTGGATTGTTTTCATGAATTGTTGCCGCCCATAGCGCTATCCAGAACGAACCGGTCGATCCGCTGTCGGGCAGAATTGCGCTCATTTCCAGCACACCGTATTGGAATTGCATTTTATTTTTGGTGACAATTTTAAATCCGTAGTATCTTTCTTCGTCAAAAGTAGCATAAAAATTCAGCATACCGTCTTTAACAAACAAATGCTCGGGATTTTGCGAACGGGATGATTTGCGTCCGTTATGACCTGTTGAACCGTCATTCATAAAAACCCATTTGTTAAGGTCAACACCGGTCGGGTGTGTATCAGACGGAGCATCAAAATCATCGCTCCAAACCGTTTTATATAGTTTTGAATCATCATAAGAAGCAACGGTTTTGGTATAACTGCCCGCCACACTGTTCGCATCGGTAACTGTTCCCGACTCCAGCATTTTTGCAAATTCAGAAACAGCAATACCCTTTGATGAAGGACTTCCACCATTGAGATATACCTTATCACCCGAAACCTTTACCGAATACTTATCATGATCAGTTATCTTTTCAACGCCGTCACGTTTTGCATCACCGATAACGATCTCATTCTGTGCGGCATCAACGTTGTCCTCAACAAGCTTTAATGCAAATCCCGTCTTTTGGGTTATAAGCGTCATTGCCTCTTCAATCTGAACCTGAGTAACATATGACATATTATATCTCTGTTTTACAAAGACAAACTTATTTATAGGAACGCCGTTAATTTTAACATCAATAAAATCACCCTTGGTGGCGCAGGTATAATTGATACCACCCTTTATTACCGAAGGTTTGACAAAGTTTGAGTGAAAATATTCACTTGCAAGTTTTAAGGCTTCAAGGCTCATACCTTGAATAACGATCTTTTTACCGATAGTACATATAATATAGTCGTTTACACGACCGCCCACATTGTCAATAAGGTATTCCTTGGCTTTAGCCGACTCAGGACGGTTGGTATCACCGACAAGAATCTCGTACTGATCGGTTCCGTCAGTAGAGTCAGTGACATTTTTTACAACAATGCCAAGCGTTGACTTCATTTGCTTGAATACGATACCTGCGGCAGAAGAATCACCGCCATCAGGACGAATAATTCTATATACCGACTCACCATTGCCATCAACAAATTTTACATCATCTGTGGAGAATATGTTATCTTCCGCTTTACCGGTATCAGAATCACTCTTACTGCCACCGCAACCGGCAAAAACGCACAATGCAAGCACAAAAATGAGCACCAAGCAGACGATTCTCAAGGTAATTTTTAAAACATTCATTGAAATCCTCCTTCTCTTATAAATGAGTTTATCACGCTGTATCTACAGAAGTCCATGAAATATACAATAGAATATGGAGTATTCTCTAAAAGATTATTGGTTTAAAGTTAATTATTGTCAAATGACCACATACACCTTTTTTATAATTTTACAATACCTTGATTAAAGTTTCAATGGACAAAAAGGTTAACAATATAGATAAAACGGCTAAATCAAATATTCAGTTTCAAAAAGCAGCCGCGTAAATCTTGCTTACTTTTATGTAATTCTTGCAATTCACCAAACAGATCTAAAATATAACTACCGCAGTCCAAACAGACTACGGTGGCTACATTTTAGATAAACTTAAGGGTTACAATTTCAAAATTCTTGACGGGGACAGTCAAAGTCTTACCATCAAACGGAATCTCGGAAATAACGTTTTCGAGCATATCACAAAGGTATGCCTTTTTGAAGCCGTCGGCAACGGACAAGGTTGCTTTTGTACAGCTATCAAATGCGTCATACAATCTGACGATCATTCCGTTATCGTATTCGCACTTCTTGACGGTTTCAATAATAACGTTATTCTTATCGCAGTTAATGAGTGAGAATTCAGACGGTTTTGAACCGTTATTTGCTTCGATAACGACCGACTCAAGCGGTTGATTCAAAGAATACGCCTCGTGAATAACACCTGCTTCTCTGAAGTCTCCAATATGCGGTAATACCGAATAAACGAACTTATGATTACCCTGGTCGGCCTGAGGATTCGGGAAGGTGCCGCACTTGAGCATTGTTATCTTCAAGGTACTTCCCTCGGTGTTGTAACCGTACTTACTGTCGTTGAGCATTGCAACACCGTAGCCGCTTTCCTGCATATCAACCCACTTGTGTCCGTAAACCTCAAACTTGGCCCTATCCCAACTTGTATTTTCGTGGTTAGGACGCGAAACGTGGCCAAACTGAATTTCATAAGTTGTATTCATAGCGTGAACGTTCAACGGGAAAGCTGATTTAAGAACCTGGTGCTGCTCGTGCCAATCGATATTGGTCTCAAAATCGATACGTTCGTTGTCAGAATACAACCAAATATTTTGCTTGATAACCGATTTAAAGTATTTCTTTGTCACCGAGAAACCTGCACGGCTACCGTCAAATATCGGCTCAATATCGGCCTCATCGTCAAGCACCCACATTTTCTGCTTGTAATAATCCGAAAGTTCCCAGTTGTCATATTGGAACGGGAAATCTTCAAACACCTGCAGTTCATTACCGAAGGTGTCAGGCTTAATAACGTCACGGTCAACACGTTTATCAAACAAAGAAACGATTCGACCGGATTCATCAAGGGTAAGCTTGTAATACTTATTTTCTGCAGTAAGCCCACTAACTGAGACTGAAGATTCAATGTCAGAAGATTTAATTACCTTCCATCCCAGCGCAGGAATTACAGGGGTTTCAAAACTCTTACCATCGACTGTAATGATACCTTTACGAACAAATCCCAACGGATTATACACAAGTATTCCGCCGTCAGTATTAATGTTCTTTGCAATCGTCATTAACTTTTCGCTGATGATATCTGAACAGAATTCTGCAATTTCGGCATAGTCCTTGTCAGTTTGTTCGTAAACCTCCGAAATCGAAGATCCAGGAATGATGTCATGAAACTGATTATGAAGAACCTTATTCCAATTGGAATAAAGTCCTTCTGCGTCATAGTTCTCACCCATCAAAAGTCCGATATAAGATATCGCTTCTGCCTTGGTTAAAGCAAATTCGGAATAACGGTTGCCTTTCTTATTCTTACCTATCGAAGTATAAGTACCGCGATGGAATTCAAGGTAAAGTTCCCCCATCCATTTAGGTCTTCTATGAAGCTTTTCAGCACTATCGTCAAACTGTGCCTTAACCTCATCAAGATGCGGTTTCAAAAATCCCATCTGAGCCACAGGAATACCGGGAAGGCCTTTTTTCAAACGGTCATAACGTTCAAGCATATCCTTGGTAGGTCCACCGCCACCGTCACCGAATCCAAATACGTGCAGACTGCGGTTGGCGTATTCCTTTTGCTTATAGCGGTTCCAGGTGCCCTTCATCTGAGAGGCAGTCAGTTTACCGACGTAGGTAGTATAGTTCTGCGGTTCGACGCCTCGGTACTCCTGTGTCGTAATGAAATTAGTGAAAATTTCAGTACCGTCAATGCCCTCCCAATAGAAAGTATCAACCGGCATGGTATTGGTATCATTCCAACTGATTTTAGAAGTGACGAAATGTTCAACTCCACACTTTTTGAGAATCTGAGGAAGCGCGGCACTGTATCCGAAGACATCAGGCAAGAACAGTATTTTACTGTCAACACCGAACTCGTCCCTAAAGAACCTTTTACCGTGTATTATCTGGCGGACAAAGCTTTCACCACTGACAAGGTTACAGTCGGCCTCAAGATACATTGCTCCTTCAGGTTCCCATCTACCCTCTTTAACAAGTTGCTTTAGTTCTTCGTACTTTTCGGGTGCTTCTTCTTTAAGATATCGATAAAGTTCGGGCTGAGAAAGCATAAACTTAAACTCAGGGTATTTATCCATCAAAGCTTTAGCGGTTGAGAAACTGCGTTGGATCTTTTCTTTTGTCTGTTCTCTTGTCCATTGCCACTCAACGTCAATATGAGTGTGTCCTAAAACGTTTACAATTGGTTTCCCTTCGGTCGAGCAAAGCTTATTATAAAGTTCTTCTTCAATAAAAGCCGAAGCCTTATCTATACTTTCGTAAAAAGCATCACTATACGGCTCGCGCATATCCAAAAGCATGGCTGTACGGTCAAGTACCGACATCATCTGAATGTATTCATCAGCGTTTTCGTTGAGCAACAAGCAGGCATCATAAGCCGTCTGCATATCATAGAAAAGCTTTTCGATACGCTTGTTGTACTTAACAACCGACGCATCAAAGTTGACCATCGAATCAATCAAACCTATATAGAAATAGTTATGCGCAACATATTTCGTATTCGGTTCAAGATAACCCTCTGTATGATTAGTATCATAACCCTGAACCATTTTACCGTTGAGATAGAGCAGTCCTTGCGGATTGGTTGCATCCCACTTTCCCTCATATCCGGTTGTTATCTTCAGCATAAGATACTGGTCGGGTCTGATTTCGGGCGTTTCAAAGGCTACTCTTAACCAATAGTGCTCATCCTTACCCGAAAGGCGCTGACCTTTTTCAAACTTTTGCCATCCTTCAATCAGGAAAGAATTATCCGATTTATAACCGTCGGTTTTAACGTATTCAAGATCGGTCAAATCAAAAAGTTTACCTTTTCGCATACCGTCGAGTTTTCCACAAACAACTTTAATTTTTTCTTTAATATTCATAGAAGCCACCTCATCTTTAAAATATATTTTACTACAAACTTTATTGAAAAACAAACAGTATTGTGATAAAATAATTATGGTATAGTGATATTTTCACTTAGGAGGTCATTATGGACGCAAAATTACTTACTGCCGACAGATTCGTTGACAGCAAAACTCAATGTTCATACAGATACGTTTTAAGCAGTACCGAATATTTCCGTCCTCACTATCACGACTATTATGAGATCTTCGTGATGCTCGACGGCAAAGCAAAGCATTGTGTAAACGGCAATGAAATTCCTTTAACAAAAGGAAATATGGTTTTTATCCGTCCCAACGACACACACGACTACATTTGCGAAAAAGGCACAACCTTTTCAATGATGAACATTACCATCACCGCAAATACTATCAATGACCTGTTTTTATATTTGGGAGAAGGCTTTCCTTCCGAATCGTTAAAATCGCTCCCACTGCCACCATCTGTTCATTTAAGTGACAGCGACCTTGAATGGTTCAACCAGCGTATGGACGGAATTATGTCCATAAACAGCGAAAGCCATGATAAAATTAAAACCGCGTTAAGAATGTTATTGTTCAGGATATTCACAAGGTTTTTTGCTGATATTTCTGATAACGAAACAGAAATGCCGCTATGGCTCAATGAATTACTTGACTCAATGCAGCATAACGGTAACTTTATTATCGGTCTCGACCGTTTACTCGAAATGACGCCCAAAACGCGTGAGCACACTTTAAGAAGTATAAAAAAACACACAGGCATCACCGCAACCGAATATATCAATACACTACGGTTAAATTACGTTGCAAATATGCTCCGCAACAGTAATCATAATATTTCAGATATAATCTTCGAAAGTGGTTTCAATAACATCAGTTGGGCTTCTACCCTGTTTCGTGAAAAGTTCGGTATGTCAATGCGCGAATATCGCAACAATGAATAAAGCGATGACTTAAGTCATCGCTTTATTATTTTCGCAACTTGTTTAAAAACATTGGCATAGTCAGTTTTCCATACTCTTTAAGCGAATAATCACCCTTACACAGACACCAATCATACATTAAAGCGCGTTCGCAAAGTGCATAAAACCTCACAATCTCTTTAACCGTTATGTCGGTTGTGATCTCGCTTCTCTCCTGCCCTTTGGTGACGAGCTTACGAATAAGTTTATAGTAAACACGGTTGTGGTCGAGCAGGCTTTGTTCGCCTTTTGTGGTAAGCTGGGTTGAAAACAGACGGCTTAAAAGATCAAGGTCGATCTGATTTTCAATCATACCAAAAAGTTCAGCATTAAGATAAAGCAACGCATCAATGCTATTCATTTCGTCGGTGATATTGGTTGATAATTCTTCGTATTTTTCATCAAAAAGGTATGACAAAGAGCTAAGCAAAGCATCCTTACTTTCAAAATAATGGTAAAAAGAGCCTTTAGAAGTGCCCGATTCCCACACTATATCCTCGATGGTGGTATCCTCATAGCCTTGGTCGTAAAAAAGCTTCCAAGCGGCCGATACTATTTTACCTTTTGTGTTACGGGTGTTTTTTCTGCCCATATTTTCGCCTCAATTCATACCGCAAATTTTAAGATTTGTACCTAAGATTTTATCCATTTTATCATATTTGCAAAAACATTTCAATAATTGCTTGACAGTAAATTTCAAATTATATAAAATCAAAATCAAGGAAGTGTTTTCATGAAAAATATTGTCAACATTGTTAATTTTATCCGAGCCTGCGAACCAAGACGTCCGATGGATCTTGTTGAGCCCATTGTCAAGCAGATTGAGCTTGCTGAAAAGTACAATCTGCCTACAACCTTTTTGTTCCAGTACGATGCTTTGGTTTTGCCCCAATTCACCGATCTTGTAAAGGATTGCGATGAAAAATATGAGCTTGGTGTTTGGCTTGAAGTTCCGAAACCTTTGGTCGAAAAGGTTGGCTTAAAATGGCGTGGACGTGAAGGCTTTGATTGGGACTGGTTCTCACACGTTGGTATGCTTGTTGGCTACACCACCGATGAACGTAAACTCCTTGTCGATGAATGTATGCGTTGTTTCAAGGAAAAGTTTGGCTACTATCCCAAGACGGTTGGTTGTTGGTCAATAGACGGATTTACACTTGATTATCTTGACAAGAACTATGGAATAGACGCAGCACTTATCTGTAAAGAGCAATGGGGTACCGACGGATATTCTCTTTGGGGAGGATATTACAGTGAAGCCTACTACCCTGCCCGCAACAATATGTTCTGCCCTGCCGACAACCTCGACAATCAGGTCAATATCCCTGTTTTCAGAATGTTAGGCTCTGACCCTATCGACCAGTATATGAACGGCCTTGATAAGGAGTGGCAAGGTGTTGAAACACTTGAACCAAGCTGTGGCACCGGTAAAGATCCAGAATGGATAAATTGGTATATCAATACATACTTTGATAACAACAACATTGGTCTTAACTATGCTCAGGCTGGTCAAGAAAACTCTTTCGGTTGGAAATGGATGGAAAAAGGCTTGCCCATTCAGTATGAGATTTTTGCTGAAAAACGTGCCAAGGGTGAACTTGAGGTTATGAACTCAGGCGATATTGGCAGGATGTTCAAGGAAATGTACAAGCTCACACCCTGCACAACCACCGTTGCACGTAAAAACGACCGTGGCACAACCTGGTTTAACAACAAAAACTACCGCGCAAGCCTCTATTTTATGGATGATTTGTTCTTCCTTAGAGATTTGTTTATCTTCAACGACGATTACCGTGAGAGATATTATGAAGAGGTTGCCACGGGCGAAAGCCTTTATTTCGACAACCTTCCGTTTATTGATTGCTACCGTTGGAGCAAGAATGGCAACATCGGTGGCGGTTACTTCTTGAAAAACGGTGAAACCGTAAAGTTGACCGGCGATTTTAAAACCGAAAACATCGGTGAATACGGTCTTAAGGTTACTGCACCAACCGATTGCGGTGAAATAACCGTAACATTCCTGGATGATGAGGTTGAATTTGTTTTTCCCGACTTAGGCTTTGCGTTTGAAGCAAGAATATACAATGACCAAAAAGCTCCGACTATTGCGGCCAACGGAAACGAAATTGCTCTTAATTACCGTGGTTTTGAGTATTCGGTCAAAACTGACGGTGCTGCAAAAACAACCGAAAATGGATTTGTGATTAAATCCAACGGTGATAAATTAACATTAAAGTTTTAGTAAAAACAAAAAAAGCTGACCAAACGGTCAGCTTTTTATTTGTATCAGATTACTTCTTGATTCTTGCAACACCGGATGTGATTGCAGCCTCGGCAACCTTGGCGGCAACGGTCTTACCGATACGCTCGTCAAATGCGAACGGCATAATGTACTCTTCGTTCAATTCTTCATCCGAAATGAGTGAAGCAATAGCCAAAGAAGCGGCCATCTGCATATCCTCGTTAATGTCGGATGCGCGAACATCCAAAGCACCGCGGAAAATTCCGGGGAATGCCATAACGTTGTTGATCTGGTTCGGGAAGTCTGAACGGCCGGTACCGACAACTCGAGCACCTGCAGCCTTAGCAAGGTCGGGCATAATTTCAGGAACGGGGTTAGCCATCGGGAATACGATAGGATCGGAGTTCATCGACTTTATCATATCCTCGGTTACACAACCGGGAGCCGAAACGCCGATAAAGAGGTCAGCGCCCTTCATTGCATCGGCCAAAGTACCCATTTGTCTTTCAAGATTGGTGAGCTTGCTCATCTCCTCGTGTGCAGGGTTAAGACCCTCCATACCCTCACAGATGATACCAAAACGGTCAACCATGGTGAGTTGCTTAACGCCAAGCTTCAAAAGATGCTTACCGATAGCAATACCTGCCGAACCTGCACCATTGATAACACACTTGATTTCTTCCATTTTCTTGCCGGTCAAACGCAAAGCATTAATAACTGCGGCACCAACAACAACGGCAGTACCGTGCTGGTCGTCATGGAAAACAGGAATATCACAGATTTCCTTCAGTTTCTTCTCAATCTCAAAGCAACGAGGTGCGGCAATATCCTCAAGGTTAATACCACCAAATCCACCCGAAATGAGATAAACGGTTCGGACGATCTCGTCTACATCCTTGGTACGAAGGCAGATGGGATATGCGTCAACATCTGCAAATTCCTTAAAGAGGACGCACTTACCTTCCATAACAGGCATACCTGCCTCAGGGCCAATATCACCCAATCCAAGAACAGCGGTGCCGTCAGTAATAACGGCAACCGAGTTCCAACGACGGGTTAACTCAAACGACTTTTCATAATCGTTGTGAATAACCATACAAGGTTCAGCAACACCGGGAGTGTAAGCCAAAGACAGTTCCTCTTTGTTGGTAACGGGTGTGCGGGAAACAACTTCAAGCTTACCTGCCCACTCATAATGCTTTTCTAATGCACGTGCTTTAATATCCATTATAATTCTCCTTATTTGTAAGACGAGCTTGTATTAACCTCATCGAAGTTTACATCGCCAAGGTACTTAACAGGATCAAGACCGACAAACTTACACATATCAAACATCTCTGCAACGGTGTTGATGTTGACGTCAATACCGTTCTCAAGACGGTCCTTCTTTGCGAACACTTCCTTCTCACCGTGGGTGTAAATTCTGTCACAGCCCTCGGACTTGGGAGACTCACGAAGCTCACGCATAAAGGTGGACAAATGCTCTTTGATCTCGGCAGGATCGCCAAAGACCTTAGGATCAATTGCAATAAAGCCGTGGCAGGTACCACCCTTGCCGTTAGTATGGGTGTGGTTAGAAGTAATACCCATAGAAAGAATTGAAGTAAACAGTTCACAGAACATACCGTAACCGTAACCCTTGTGCGAACCGAGAGTCTCAGTCTCACCGCCCAAAGGCATAATACCGCCGCCGTTTTTAGCAACAATGTTCTTCAAAACATCAGAAGCATCCGAGCTTCCCTTGCCTTGAGCGTTGAGCGCCCATCCTTCGGGAAGAGGCTTATTGAGCTTGTTGTAAACTTCGAGCTTACCACGGGTAACAACGGTAGTAGAAGCATCAAAGAAAAAGTCATAAGGTTCAGCAGGCGCTGCAATAGCAATGGGGTTAGAACCAAGCATTGCAAGACGGCCGAAGGTAGGAACCATAATAGCCTCAGAGTTAGTGAACGACATACCGATAAGACCCTGGTCACAAGCCATTTTTGCATAGTAACCTGCAATACCGTAGTGGTTGGAGTTACGAACCGTAACAATTGCCATACCGGTGGTCTTTGCCTTTTCGATAGCAATGTTCATAGCCTTGTGACCGATAAGCTGACCCATACCGTCGTTGCCTTCAATAACAGCGGAAACAGGAGTTTCAAAAACGATCTCGGGTTTTGCTTCAACCTTGATAAGACCTTTTTTGATGCCGTTGTGATAACGCGCAAGTCTCTGCATACCGTGAGATTCGATACCGTAAAGGTCGGAAAGTAAAAGAACGTCAGAAATGATCTCGCTCTCTTCCTTGGTAAATCCGAATTTCTCAAAGCAGTCCTCGCAGAATGTTTTAAGCTGAGGATATGTGTATCTGATGTATGATGTCATAATAGTCTCTCCTTTTTTTGACACTAAATTACACATTATTGTACTACTTTATTTGGCTTTATACCATTGGCATTTTGTTAAATTTTAGTCAATGTTTTTTAGTGAATTTGACATATAAAAATCAAGCACCCAAGCGTTAAGCTCAGGTGCTCAAAATCTTTACTTGTTTAATCATCAACAGACTTATCGGTAGCGGCATTATAAATGCTTTCAACCTCTGCCGAAGGAGCTTTTGTGCAAAGGGTTACAACAACAGAAATAATAGCACCAATAATGAAACCGGGAACGATTTCGTAAACGCCGAGGTTAGTAATAACCGCATCGGTGACGGTGCTTGTGAAGAGAACGAGCCAAGCAATGTCAGCTACGGCACCTGCGAGGATACCTGCAACTGCACCTGCGTAGTTGAAGCGCTTCCAGAAAAGCGAAAGAATAACAACAGGGCCGAAAGCGGCACCAAAGAGACCCCAAGCGTTTTCAACCATAGCCATAATGTTGGATGCCCAAGGATTAGTTCCGCTCAAGCCGGACATAGCAATCAAAAGACCGACAAGTGTTACAACAAGAACAACGATACGGCCAACCCAAAGAATCTCCTTATCGCTTGCCTTATTATGTCTGATAAGCGGTTTATAAATATCACTGGTGAATGACGAAGACGCAACAAGAAGCTGTGAATCAGCAGTTGACATTGAAGCTGCAATAATAGCAGAAAGAATTATACCCGCGAAGAATCCCATCGGACCTTGGAACATATCGTTAACAATGTCAATAAACAGGTTCTGCTGTTTTCCTGCAGGAATAAGCTGAGCAGCAAGCGAGGTGCCATTGGTGAAAATATAGGTTCGAGCCAAGTATGCAATTACTATTGCGGCACCTAAAGTGATAATGAGCCAAATTATGGCTACTGTTGACGACTTCTTGATCATTGAAGATTTCTTGATGGCCATAAAACGAACAAGAATGTGCG
>JAGBXM010000014.1 GCA_017629275.1 Clostridia bacterium | reverse complement strand
GGTGCCGTCATACACATATAGGTTATCATCTCACCGTAATAATGAAACGAATATGAAATAATTCCGTAAAAAACGGCAAATACAAGGGTCAGAACCTGCCCGAAAACGTCACCCTTGGCAACAAAAATCAAGGCGGTAACGCCGATAAACGATGCCACCGTCGACAACACTCCGTCACCGCCGCCGAAAAATCCCGTAGCGATGACCGTGACGGCCGACAGTATATAAAGCGTCCATTCAAATTTTGTCAAATTAGCAAAAGGATTTCTTAATTTCAACATCAATACCTCCGACTCGCAGTCTTAATCGAGTACAGATCTCCTCGCATTAAACGCCACTATTTTATCACAAAATAACACATTGTCAAGAAATTACACAATTTTTGAAAATTTGTGTTGACTTTAGCGGAATAATGTGCTAAACTCATTCCTGTCATTTCCCGATGAAGCACCGGAAGTTACAACGACCGGCTGTGAAGGGGACTCTGGAGAAGCTCAATTATTGAGTGCCGAAGGTGCAAGGATTTTTTCCGAATCTCTCAGGCAAAAGGATAGAGTCAGATATATTTTATACTGATATTTATTTTTTCTTTTTCAGAAGTCGCATTTTTATTTGAAAATGGCGGCTTTTATTTTTTTATTATTTTTTGGGAGGGTTCATTTTTATGGACAAATTTTTGGACAAGCTGTATGAATGGGTTTGCACAGCAAACAGTTATGCAGCTGACTACATTCTGGTAATTCTTCTTATCGGAACAGGTCTTTTCTTCACCTTTAAGACCAAATTCGTTCAGGTTCGTTGCTTTGGTGAAGGTATGAAAAAGGTTTTTGGCAACCTTTCACTTAAAGGTGGAAAGCAGTCCGGCGGTCTTTCATCATTCCAGGCATTGGCCACTGCTATTGCCGCACAGGTTGGTACCGGTAACATCGTTGGTGCCTGCGGCGCTATCCTTTTGGGTGGCCCCGGTGCTATTTTCTGGATGTGGGTTATTGCCTTCTTTGGTATGGCTACCATCTACTCCGAAGCAGTTCTTGCACAGAAGACCCGTGAGGTTGATGAAAACGGCAATGTAGCCGGCGGCCCTGTTTACTACATCCGCAAGGCTTTCAAGGGTGGATTTGGTAAGTTCCTTGCAGGCTTCTTTGCAGTTGCAACCGTTCTGGCTCTTGGCTTTATGGGTGCAATGGTTCAGTCCAACTCTATCGGTGAGTCGGTCAACACTGCAACCGGCGTTGCTCCTTGGATTGTCGGTATCGTCGTTGTTGCAATCGCTGCCGCTATTTTCTTGGGCGGTGTCAACCGTATCGCATCGGTTACCGAAAAGCTTGTTCCCGTTATGGCACTGCTTTATATTGTCGGCGGTCTTGTTATCATCGGCCTCCGTGCAAAGTACATTCCCGAAACCTTTGGTATGATCTTCAAGTACGCATTTAACCCTGCCGCAATTATCGGTGGCGGTATCGGTGCCGCTTTGAAAGCCGCTATCAGCCAGGGTGCAAAGCGCGGTCTGTTCTCCAACGAAGCAGGTATGGGTTCAACCCCTCACGCACACGCTCTTGCTAAGGTAGACAAACCTCACGATCAGGGTGTTGTTGCAATGACCGGTGTGTTTATTGACACCTTCATCGTTCTCACTATGACCGCTTTGGTTGTTATCTCCTGCCTCTATGCAGGTAACGGCCCCTTGTCGGTAAACGGCATTGGTGCTGAAGCTGCAGGACTTTCCAAGACCAATATGGCTCAGAGTGCTGTCGGTGTTGCTTTGGCAAGCATTATGAACGCAGGTGTTGCCGCCAAGATTGGTGCAATCTTCATTGCAGTCTGCCTGTTCTTCTTTGCTTTCTCCACCATTCTTGGTTGGAATCTTTTCGGTAAGATCAACTTCGAGTATCTCTTCGGCAAAAAGTCGATTATCATTTACTCTGTCATTTCTCTTATCTTCGTTTTCCTTGGCGCTTGCCTGAAGAACGACCTTGTTTGGGAATTGACCGACTTCTTCAACTACCTGATGGTTATCCCCAACGTTATTGCTCTGTTTGCACTTTCTAAGCTCGTCAGTGACGAGTCGAAAGAAGCCGCCGCACTCAAAAAGGCCGCCAAAGCCAACAAGTAATCGTAATAATTAAACCACAAAAAGCGGAGTGAACATCACGTTCACTCCGCTTTGCTATTTAGGTTCGCCCCTACTTCGGCTCTTGTGTAGGGCAGGGGCTTATCTCTGCCGAAAATTTGGCTTAAACCCCAAATCAATATAATTTTTTCGGTGAATCGATCAACCCTAACAAATAATCAACCGATACGTTATAATGTTTTGCTAATACTATATATTTATCCACACCCATCATTTGGACACCTGTTTCCCACTTGCTAATTTGTTGACGGGTTGTGTTTAACAACAAAGCGATGTCCGCCTGTGTAAGATCGTGATCCTCTCTTATGTCTTTAAGTCGTTTAAAATAGTCCATTATGCTCACTCCTTGGAAGAATTATATCACGAACCTTATAAGATGCTCTTGACTTGCACCTTAAAAGGTGCTAAAATGTATCTACAAATACAAAAGGAGGGGAGAAAATGTTGTCAAGCATTGAAGATCTGTGGTTTGGTGAGATAGAACCTGTAAAAACAATAGAACAAGGCAATGAAGAAATAAAAGAATTGGAGGGCTTAATACAGCGCAATAGAGAAGAACTTCGAAAGCAATTGACCAAAGATGCTAATGAAAGATTTGAAAAATACGCCGATTGTTTTGAAGAATATTTATCGATTGTCAGCAAATCTGCGTTTTCGGAAGGCTTTAAATTAGGGGCAAGATTTGTTGTTGAGGTTTTGAGGTGAAATTCAACATACCATAACAAAAACCGGAATGAACGGTTCGTTCATTCCGGTTTGGTGTTTAATTTTGTTGTAGGGGCGAAGTATGAAAATTGTGTTTAGAATTTTAGCTTCTGAGGGTTGCGCCGACAGCGTCTAACTTTTTGATCATCTTATTAACTGCGCGGTCGATAACCTCGTCGGTCAAGGTGCCTTCGGCCGAGCGAAGTGTTACACGGTAAGCAACACTCTTTTTGCCCTCGGCGATCTGCGAACCCTGGTATACGTCAAACAACTTGATATCCTCACAAAGCTTGCCTGCACCCTCACGGATAGCGTTTTCAAGAACACCGACAGGTGTTTCGGCATCGCAAACGAGAGCGAGGTCACGCTCAACTGCGGGGAACTTAGGCAACGGCTTGTAGGTCGTTTTGGTCTTCTCCAGGCCATACAGAACGGCCGCGTCGATCTCGGCAATAAATACCTTGCCGTCAATACCGTAGCCTTCGGCAACGGCAGGATGAACCTCACCGAAGGTGGCGATTTTCTTACCTGCAACGCTCATAACGGCGCTGCGACCGGGGTGGAGATACGGTTCACTTGCGCGGTCGATAGCAGGGGCCATATCGCTGAACAAAGCGATAACAGCCTCAACAATGCCTTTGAGAGTGAAGAAATCCTCGCCCTCACCGTAAAGTCCCATACACAGTGCGGGTGTTTCTTCGGGTTGCTCTGTAACGGGCAAAGCTTTGGGAATAAATACCTTGCTCAATTCGAAAAGTCTTGCTGACTGCACCTTACGGCTATAGTTGGTAGACAAAACGGTCATCATACTTGTGACAAGCTGGGTACGCATGGTCGAATACTCGTCACCCAAAGGATTCAAGATGGTAACAGCATTTCTGCGAGCATCATCTTCCGTGAGTTTCAAAGCATCGATAGCCTTTGAGCCAATGAACGAGTAGGTTGCAATTTCGTTGAACTCGTTGGCGATAAGGGTGTCCTTAATCTTATCGGCCTTGATACGCTCGGGCAGTTTGCGGCCACGCATAATGGCACCGGTCATTGCGGTTCCCTTGATGTGGTCATAGCCGTAGATTCGCATAACCTCTTCGGCAATATCGGCACGGCCTTCAACGTCATCTCTGAACGACGGAACAAAGCACTTAAGCACACCGTCGGTCAAGGTGGTCCTGATCTGCAAGGAATTGAGTATCTCAACCATTTTCTCGCCCGATATATCAATGCCGAGCAATGCTACAACGTCACTGACCTTAACATTCAGTTCACGGTTGGTCGGCAGTCCTGCGTTGCAGTCAACGTTGCCGTCGACCACCTCACCTGCTCCCAACTCGTCAACGAGCTGTAAGCAACGGTTCATTGCGTATTCAACGGTAATAATATCAACACCGCGCTCGAAACGGCCGCTGGCCTCGGTACGCATACCGAGTTTTCTTGCAGTTTTACGAACGCTGTCACGGCGGAACTTGGCACACTCAAAGAATATCTCGGTGGTATCATCCTTAATTTCGGAATCCATACCGCCCATAATACCTGCGATGCAGGAAGGCTCTTGACCATCGGCAATGACCAGCATATCCGAGGTTAGCGTATGCTCTTTACCGTCAAGGGTGGTAATCTGCTCACCCTCATAAGCGTTGCGGACGATAATTTTGCGGTCCTTAACGTCACGAAGGTCAAACGCGTGCATCGGCATACCGGTTTCAAGCATTACGAAATTGGTAATGTCAACGATATTACTGATAGGACGCATACCTGCGGCCAAAAGGCACTTTTTCATCCAGGCAGGAGATTCTGCAATTTTAACATTCTTGATAACTCTGCCGTAGTATCTCGGACAAAGGTCAAAATTCTTAACCTCAACGTTGATGTAATCGTTAATGCTCTCACCAACGGTCTTGAAGGTGGGATTAGGCTCGTTGAAGGGCTTACCCAAAACAACGGCGGCTTCACGGGCAATACCTAAAACAGACTGACAGTCGGGACGGTTTGCGGTGATCTTAAAGTCGATAATATAATCGTTGAGCCCCAAAACCTCACGCATATCGGTGCCGGGAGCACCTGCGTCACTTTTAAGGATCATAATACCGTAAACACCTGCACCGGGGTAATCGTCCTCGGTTACGCACAGTTCTTCACCCGAGCAAAGCATACCGTTGGAAGGGACGCCTCTAAGCTTACCCTTTTTGATGTGCATACCGTTCGGCAGATCGGAATCGTGCAGAGCGGCAGGAACAAGGTCACCCTCGTTTACGTTCTGAGCACCGGTGACGATCTGAACGTCCTCACCCGTACCGCAATCGACCTGACAGATAAACATATGGTCAGAGTCGGGGTGACGCTCCATTTTAGTAACCTTACCGACAACTACGTTACGCATCGACTTGGAAAGGTCGATCATTTCCTCGACCTCAAAGCCTGCCATAACCATTTTGTCACAAAGCTCCTCTACGGGAACGTCTATATCAACATATCTTTTAAGCCAACTTAAACTTACTTTCATTTCAATTCACCCTTTCAATTAAAACTGCTTGAGAAAACGCAGATCGTTTTCAAACAACAGGCGAATGTCGCTGACCTTATAACGAGTGGTGGTGAGTCGGTCAAGACCGATACCGAATGCAAATCCCGAATATTCCTCGGGGTCGATACCGCAGGCCTTGAGAACTCTGGGATGAACCATACCTGCGCCCAAAATCTCGATCCAACCGCTGCCCTTGCATACACGGCAACCCTTACCGCGACACTCGGAACAGGTAACGTCGACCTCAACCGACGGCTCGGTAAACGGGAAGAATGACGGACGGAATTTGACCTCGGTCTCCTTACCGTAAATCTCGTGAGCAAACTGCTCCAAGACGCCCTTCAAATCACACATAGTGATATTTTTGTCAACAACAAGGCCCTCGATCTGATGGAAAACGGGCGAATGGGTAGCATCAACCTCGTCGGCACGGTAAACACGGCCGGGGCAAATGATCTTGATGGGAGGCTTTCTTGTTTCCATAGTTCTGATCTGTGCAGCAGAGGTCTGGGTTCTCAATAACAGGTTTTCAGCCAAATAGAAGGTGTCCTGCATATCACGTGCGGGGTGATCCTGCGGAACGTTCAGAGCCTCAAAGTTGTAATAGTCGGTCTCAACCTCGGGACCGTCGACAACGTCAAAGCCCATCGACTGGAAAATGTCGATCATATCGTTCAGAACGATGTTAAGCGGATGCAAACCACCCTTTTTGGCCGGCGTCGAAGGCATTGTAATGTCCAGAGTCTCGGCCTTGAGTTTGGCTTCGGCGGCCTTGGTCTTAAAGCCGTTCTGTGCGACGGAAATAGCCTCTTCCAGCTCGGCCTTGGCCTGGTTTACCAACTGACCCATAATGGGGCGCTCCTCAGGGCTAAGGCTTCCCATCTGTTTTAAAATTGCGGTGAGTTCACCCTTTTTGCCGAGGTACTTTACCCTTACCTCATCCAAAAGCTTTTCGTCGGTAGCGGCGGCTACGGCGGCCAAAGCCTCGGATTTCAAACTTTGCAGTTTTTCTTTCATTTTTCTTCCTCCGATATAAAGGTAATCGTTAAATAAAAAACTTCGTCCCTTAAAAGACATAAGGGACGAAGCCGTAATAATACAAACTCCGCGGTACCACCCGCATTTTTGCTTGAGCAAATTCTCAAGAGCAAACACTCTTTCGGCTTTTAACGGTGCCTTTTCCGTCGGTGCCTACTGAAAATTCAACACCGCCGCTCCGAAGGGAACTTCACTGCCATTTCGGTTAGCACACTTACAGCCAAGGTGCGCCTCTCTGTGAACGTCAAAGACGGTTACTTTACTTCATCATAGCGTTTTTGGGACAAATATTTTATTTACCAAAACATTATACACCCGAAGTTTCGATTTTTCAAGTGTTATTTTTTGATTTTAAAATCTCCTCGATCTGAGCCTCTTTGCCGACATCCTGAATACTAATGAATACACAACCTCCCTTTGAAATTTCTTCAAAATTATTGTATCGCGCTTGAATTATGCCGTCAAGTTGGACAATGATAACCGTCAAAAACCTCAAAATATGCCATTATTTTGTCGAAAGTTGCGTATATATAGATATTATATTTGACAAAACGATATTTTGTGTGTATAATATTTTTTGGTATATTATGCTTGTTTGTGTTTTTCTGCCGTCAGGTTTTAATTGCCTTGCTTCAAAGGCAACGGTCACGGCAATAATATTTTTATATTTCAAGACTTTAAGTTGGGAGTGCATCCTGTGGAAAAGATTATTGTAAACGGAGGAAACGCTTTAAGCGGCGAAATTGCAATAAGCGGCGCCAAAAACGCTGCCGTTGCCATTCTCCCCGCCGTACTTTTGTGCGACGGTGTATGCCGTATTGAAAACGTCCCCTCTATTTCCGATGTCAACGTTATAGTCCGCATCCTTTACGAGTTGGGTGCAAGTGTCAAGGTTATAAACAGTACCACCGTCGAGATCGATCCCACCCATATAAATTCACATATTTTATCGGCTTCAATGGCCTCCAAAATGCGCGCCAGCAGTTACTTCATCGGTGCTATGCTCGGACGTTTCAAAAAGGCCCGTGTTGCGCCTCCGGGCGGTTGCGATTTCGGTGTCCGCCCCATTGACCAGCACATTAAAGGCTTTGAGGCTTTGGGTGCCACCGTCACCATCGACAGCGGTATGGTCAACGCCCACGCTGAGGAACTGACCGGAAGTTCTATTTATCTCGACAAGGTCTCGGTCGGTGCCACCGTCAACATTATGTTGGCCGCCGTCAAGGCACGCGGTCTGACCGTTATCGAAAACGCCGCAAGAGAGCCTCATATCGTCGACCTTGCAAACTTCTTGAACTCAATGGGTGCCAACATTATGGGTGCAGGTACCGACGTTATTAAGATCCGCGGTGTCAATTCACTCCACGGCACGACCTACAGTATTATTCCCGACCAGATTGAGGCCGGCACATATATGATAGCCGCCGCAATTACAGGCGGTGACCTTACCATCTCCAACGTTATCCCCAAGCATCTTGAGTCCATTTCGGCCAAATTGATTGAAGCAGGCGCCGTGGTTCAGGAATACGATGAGGCCGTCCGCGTTATTATGAAAAGACGTCCCAAAGCCTGTAATATTCTCACTATGCCGCACCCCGGTTTCCCGACCGATATGCAGCCACAGATGACTACGTTACTTGCCCTTTGCGAGGGCGTCAGCGTTATGACTGAAGGTGTATGGGACAACCGCTTCAAATACGTTGACCAACTTACTATGATGGGCGCTAAAATCAAGGTCGACGGTAAGGTTGCTATCGTAAACGGTGTTGAATCACTCACCGCCGCACCCGTCAAGGCAACCGACTTGAGAGCAGGTGCCGCAATGGTGCTCGCAGGTCTCGCTGCCAACGGCACTACCGAAATCGAAAACGTCGAATTTATTGACCGCGGTTACGATAACCTTGTCGAAAAGCTGTCGGCCGTCGGCGCAGATATCCGCCGCGTGACCTACATCGACCCCAACCTCGGCCGCTCGGCTGTATAATCTAAGAATTTAATGACACAAGTCGTAGGGGCGACCTGTGGTCGCCCGCGGGCGAACGCAGTTCGCCCCTACCTTATTATACAATTATATAAATTTTTGAAAGGAGCATTTTCGTGTCACGGCTTTTCCCCATTGCCAGTTCCAGCTCTGGCAACTGTACATATATCGGCCACCGCAAAGACGGAATACTTGTCGACGCAGGTATCACCTGCAAAGGTATCGCCGACGGTCTGGCTTCGGGCGGTATCGACCCCAAAAGCCTGGGCGGTATTTTTATCACCCACGAGCATACCGACCATATCCAAGGGTTACGGGTGCTCGTTAAAAAATACGGCGTTCCCGTTTTCGCTTCAAAGGAAACAGCTTGTGCCTTAATGCTGACCGATGTAGCCGAGGTCGCAGAGCATATCCACGTTCTTGAGTCAAACGTCTCCATCGGTGACCTCAGGATAGAACGCTTCAGTACAAGCCACGACTGTATGGGCTCAAGCGGTTACGTCATTCGTTTTCCCGATGGTCGCAAGTGTGCCGTCTGCACCGATTTAGGGTTTGTTTCCGAAGAGGTCCATCACGCTTTATCGGGTTGTACCGCCGTTTTGTTTGAGTCAAACCACGACGTCAATATGCTGCAAAAGGGCACCTATCCCCCACACTTGAAAAACCGTATTTTAAGTGACCGCGGTCACCTTTCCAACGTGTCCTGCGCGGCCGAACTGCAACGTTTGGTCGAGACGGGTACCGTCCACATTGTTTTGGGGCATTTGAGCCGTGAAAACAACCGACCCGAGATCGCGCGCCGTTGCACCGTCGCAGCGCTGATGGATAAACACATGGTTGAAGACCGTGACTATACATTATATATAGCACCGCCCAAAAACGGTAAAGCAATAATTTTTTAATTTACACATTGTAGGGGTCGTGCTGACGGCACCGTCCCTCTGAAGTCACTTCGTGACATCTCTCCCACACCGTGGGAGAGTCTTCCTCGACGACCCGTGAGAAAGATTCTTCGTTGCACTCAGAATGACAAAACTAAACCTGAGCGTGACATTCTGAACGAAGTGAAGAACCTTAAATTGATTGGAGTTTATAGATGCTAAAAATCACACTCATCACGGTCGGCAGGTTGAAGGAACAATACCTGCGTGATGCCGTAAAAGAATACGAAAAGCGGCTATCGACCCTTTGTGCCTTAAAAAATGTTGAGATTGATGCCGCAAAACTGCCCGACAGTCCTAATCCGTCGCAGATAACCGCTGCCTTGGAGCAAGAGGCCGAAAAGATACTTGCCGCCATCCCAAACGGTGCCTTTGTGATACCGATGTGCATTGAGGGTAAGCAGATGGACAGCGAGGAACTGTCGCACAAATTGTCTGACATCGGTGTTTCGGGGCAGAGCAATGTTGTGTTTATCATCGGCGGTTCGTACGGTCTGTCCGACCGCGTCAAGCAAAAGGCCGACTATAAACTGTCGATGTCCAAAATGACCTTTCCCCACCAATTGGCAAGGGTTATGCTGCTTGAACAAATCTACCGCGCGTTCAAAATATCACAAGGTGGAACATATCACAAATAAATCTTTATAGGAGTGGTGTTATGATAAAGGTGACATTGATTGGGGATTCGATACGGGGTATCGGCTACGGCAAGGTTGTGCCGAAACTTTTGGGTGAAGGCTTTGAGGTGTTTCAACCAAATGAGAACTGCCGTTTTGCAAAATACACTCTACGCGGACTTTTCGACTGGGAAAAGGATATGCGTGGCTCGAGAATAGTCCATTGGAACAACGGACTCTGGGATGTGTGCGACATTTTGGGTGACGGAAAGCTGTTCACCTCGGACGAGGAGTATGTCAGCAATATGCTCCGTGTCGCCGACATTCTACTTAAAAGATATGACAAGGTCATTTTTGCCACAACCACGCCCGTAAGTCTTAAAAATATCTATAATAAAAACGAGAATATCAAGCGCTTTAATGACCTTATCGTGCCAAGGCTTCAGGAAAAAGGTGTTATAATCAACGACCTTTATTCCACCGTCATCACCGACCTTGACCGATTCATTTGCAGCGACACCATTCACCTTTCCGAGGACGGAATTGAGGTCTGCTCAAAGCAGGTGGCCGACATAATCCTTAAAACCGCCAAAGAGCTTGGCGACGGCTCCGAGACCAAAGCCGTAACCGTCCACACTGACGGCGCACCGGTTTGAAAAAATCTTATCTAAACTAAAAAAATACTTGACCTTTCGGGAGACCTGTGCTATAATGCTAGTACCTCTGCGAGGGTCTTTTTTTTACTTTAGACCCTTTTCGGACAACGGATATACTGCACGTTGTTTGCGCTTTCAAAAACGCTACAATATATGGTGTTTTTGCTGCGTGCTGCGCTGTCCGATTCGAGGGAGGCTCGCGTTCTCTGAAATAATGGGAACAAAAATATTTCCGTAAAACGGGAGGTGCCGTCATGAGAGTTAAAATCACACTTGCTTGTTCTGAGTGCAAACAGCGCAACTACAACACTATGAAGAACAAGAAAAACGATCCCGATCGTCTTGAGATGAACAAGTACTGCAGATTCTGCAAGAAGCACACCGTTCACAAAGAGACTAAGTAAGGAGGTACATCTGTGAAGATATTGAAAAATGTTTTTGGTGTACTTGCCGTACTTCTCGCTGTGGCAGCTTTGGTACTGTTCTTCATCCCCTTTGCTCAGGTAAATCTTACCGATGGCAGTTCTGTTCAGGGCGTTGCCGCCGAATTCGCATTCGGTTCGGTCGACGGTCACACAACAGGTAAATCTTCGGATATTCTGTTCTGTGGCATTCTCACCCTGCTCACCGCTGTCTTCGCAGCTCTTTCCTTCAAATTCAAGGGTTCGAGATGGGCAACCGTCGGTTTCTCTATTGTAGATGCCGTCTATATGCTGGTTATCGCACTTTCTCACTCCAACAAATTCGTTGACGTTCAAGAATTGGTTGCTGAGAAGTTTATCGGCGACAATACCACGCAGTACCTCAACAACGCTCCGTTGTTGATCTCCATTGCCCTGTTCCTCACCTTCGCAGCAGCCGTCGCTTACCTGCTTATCGCAGATAAGATAGCCGCTACCGCTTCGGGGGAAGCAACCGTTCCTCAGAAGGTTGTAAGATTCCTGAAGGACTACAAAGGTGAGATCAAGAAGATCACCTGGCCTAATTTCAAATCGGTCGTTAAAAACACCATAATCGTTCTTGTTATGTGTGTTATCATCGGTTTGTTCATCTGGGCAATCGATCTTGGTCTTAACGCCTTACTCCGCCTTATCTACAAATAAGCGTAAGCTTAGGAGGTTTTAGTTATGGCAGATTTAGGAGAAGCTAAGTGGTATGTAGTACACACTTATTCAGGCTATGAAAACAAGGTCATGACCGACCTTGAAAAAATGGTCGAAAACCGCGGAATGCAGGATCTTATTCAAGACATTAAAATTCCTACCGAGATAGTCACCGAAATCGGTGCCAACGGTAAGGAACGCCAGGTCGAGAGAAAGATATTCCCCGGTTACGTAATGATCAAAATGATCGTTACCGATGACTCGTGGTACGTCGTGCGTAACACACGCGGCTGCACGGGCTTCGTTGGTCCGGCTTCCAAGCCGGTTCCGCTTACCGATAAAGAGGTTGAGTCTTTGGGCGTTGAAAAGCGCGACGTCGCAGAAGAAGTTCAGACCGCAGATATCGTCGAGGTTAAGTACGCAGTCGGTGACAGCGTCAATATCATCGGCGGTCCTCTGAGTGGCTTTACCGGTATCGTTGACGAGATCGACGTTAATAACAATAACGTTCGCGTCACCATTTCCATGTTCGGAAGAGAGACTTCCGTTGAATTGGAACTCAATCAGGTTGAATTGATTGAAGATTAAGAATTATTCGCGGTAATACACCGCTTCGGGCTTTAAGCCCACCCGTGGGAGGAACGCCAAATAATTTTTCAAGGGCGCTCCGTCGTGCGTGAATAACGCCGCCACCACTATTTTTGGAGGTGCAACTAATGGCACAGAAAATTACTGGCTATATCAAACTTCAGATCCCTGCCGGAAAAGCAACTCCGGCTCCCCCTGTTGGTCCGGCTCTCGGTCAGCATGGTGTAAACATCATGGCTTTCACTAAGGAATTCAACGAGCGTACCAAGAATGACGCAGGTCTTATCATTCCTGTTGTTATCACCGTTTACGCCGACCGTTCCTTTACTTTCATCACCAAGACTCCTCCTGCAGCCGTTCTTATCAAGAAGGCTTGCGGAATTGACAAGGCTTCCGGCGTTCCCAACAAGGAAAAGGTTGCCAAGATCACTACGGAGCAGGTTAGAAAGATCGCCGAACAGAAAATGCCCGACCTCAATGCAGCAACTATCGAAGCAGCTATGTCAATGGTTGCAGGTACTGCACGTTCAATGGGCATCACTGTCGTAGACTGATGCTCCCTTGTGGGAGGAAATATCCGATTTAACCACTATTTTGGGAGGAAATTATAATGAAACACGGAAAGAAATATGTTGCAAGCGCTCAGCTTGTTGATACTACAAAGCAGTATGACATTGCAGAAGCAATGGACCTTACTGTAAAAACTAAAATCGCTAAATTCGATGAGACCGTTGAGGCTCATATCCGCTTGGGTGTTGACTCGAGACACGCTGACCAGCAGGTTCGTGGCGCAGTCGTTCTCCCCAACGGTACCGGTAAGAACGTTCGCGTTCTCGTATTCTGCAAGGAAGACAAGGCAGAAGCTGCTAAGGCTGCAGGTGCAGATTACGTCGGTGCAGAGGATATGGTTGCCAAGATCCAGGGTGAAAACTGGATGGAGTTCGATGTTGTTATCGCTTCTCCCGATATGATGGGTCTTGTCGGTCGTTTGGGTAAGGTTCTCGGCCCCCGTGGTCTTATGCCTAACCCCAAGGCTGGTACCGTTACCCCCGACGTTGCTCGTGCAGTTACCGAAGCAAAAGCCGGTAAGATCGAGTACCGTCTTGACAAGCAGAACATCATTCACTGCCCCATCGGTAAGGTTTCCTTTGGTCCTGAAAAGCTTCAGGAGAACTTCGAGACCTTGCTTAACGCTGTTGCAAAGGCAAAGCCTGCTGCAGCTAAGGGTCAGTATATCAAGTCCTGCGTAGTTGCTACTACCATGGGCCCCGGAATTAAGGTCAACGCTTCTAAGTACGGCGCTTAATTTAAATTTCACGGACAGTGCCGACGGCACTGTCCGTTATTTTTTACTATTCGTTTTGTTTCGCTTTTTGTTTTGAAAAAGGTGGGATTTTCGTGTCTTTAAAATCAAAAGATAAAGACCTTTTGCAAGGCTCACTTGTAAAAAATATGATAATGTTTACCATACCCGTTATTTTGTCGGGTATATTGCAACTTGTGTTCAACGCAGCCGACCTTATTGTTGTTGGAAAATTTGACACGGTAAACGGTTCATTGGCTCAGGCTGCCATCGGCTCGACCGGCGCACTCATAAACCTTATCATCGGTATCTTTCTCGGTGTCTCGGTCGGTGTCAACGTTGTTATTGCCCGTATAATCGGTTCAAAAAACAATGACCATCTGCGTTCTGCGGTACAGACTGCAATGCTTATCGGCTTTTTCGCAGGTGCTGTAATTGCCGTTCTGGGATTTTTTCTCGCTAAACCGTTGCTACAACTTATCGGCACCGAAAAAAACGTTCTGCCGTTTGCCGAGCAGTATTTACAGATATACTTTATCGGTGCGCCTTTCAATATGGTATATAACTTTGGCGCGGCTATAATGCGTGCTTACGGTGATACTAAAAGACCGATGATATTCCTTGCCATCGGCGGTGTGGCCAACGTTATACTTAACCTTATAACCGTTATCGGCTTTAATATGAGTGTACGTGGTGTTGCCATCGCAACTGCCGCTTCACACTTCGTCGCCGCAGCCTTGACCGTGGCCACACTTATCAAAACAAGTCAACCCATAAAGTTAATTGTGAAGGGTATAAAACTGAATAACACCTGGGTCAAACAAATAATCGCCCTCGGTATTCCCGCAGGTATCCAAGGCTCTCTGTTTTCACTTTCCAACGTCGTTATTCAGTCGGCCATCAACTCACTTGACGATCCGCACATAATCGCAGGTAACGGAAATGCCGCCAACGTTGAGGGCTTCTTGTACCTTGCGATGCACGCCTTTTATCAGACCATTATCACCTTTACGGGACAGTGCTGCGGAGCTAAAAAATATAATATGCTCCGAAAGATCTACTTTACCGCTCTGATACTTGTCGGTGCTACCGGTCTTATCTCGGGCTTTACCGCCTTGGCGCTCGATAAACCGCTTATGTCCCTTTACTCATCTAATGCCGAAGATATTGCGGCCGGAATGCTCCGCCTGAGCATCATTTGCCCGACCTATTGGATCTGCGGTTTGATGGACGTTACAACGGGTGCCGTTCGCGGTATGGGTAAGTCGATCATTCCGATGATAATTTCACTCATCGGCGCTTGCGGATTAAGAATTATTTGGGTATACACGATATTTGCGGCGTCACCGTCTATTACCAATCTTTATATTTCATACCCCGTTTCATGGGCTTTGACCTTTGCCGCGCTGTTTATTTACTCGTCGGTCGTCCGCAAAGCCCTTATAAACCAAGAAAATTCAGAAACTAATATAAATGTTAAAAATAATGCTTGACATATCACAACCTTTGTGGTAAAATACCATTGTTAAATTCCAAAGACAGTAGGTGCGTTGCGTAAAGACTTAAAGTCTGCCTACCGAGGATGAACACTTAAATCGTCTTATTTTGTTATGACTTTTTTCGTGCCTGTCCGTCTTTGGAACAGGCACTTTTCATTTTTCGGAGGTGAATATTTTGCCCAGTCAGTCAGTTTTGGAAATGAAGCAGCAGCAGGTTGCTGACATCAAAGCTAAGGTTGAAAACTCGGTTGCCGGTGTTCTCGTAGATTACAAAGGCATCTCGGTTGCTGACGATACCAAGCTCCGTAAGGAACTTCGTGAAGCAGGTGTCCACTACGAAGTAGTTAAGAACACTCTTCTCCACAAAGCTATCGAAGGTACCGATCTCGCAGCTATGGACGAGTTTTTGAGCGGTACCACCGCACTCGCAACCAGCGCAGACGATCACGTAGCAGCTGCAAGAATTCTCAGCAAGTTTGCTGAAAAGAGTGAGACCTTCTCAATCAAAACAGGTTTCTTGGATGGAAAGGTCATTGACCTCGCCACCATCGACAACCTCGCTAAACTGCCCCCGAGAGACATTCTTCTCGCAACAGTTTGCAATGCGTTCAACGCACCCATTTCTGCTTTCGCCCGTGTTATTCAGGCTATCGTTGATAAGTCCGAAGGCGGCGCTGAAGCACCCGCAGCAGAATAATTTCGCTGTGTAAACAAATAAAAAAACAAAAAAACAAATTTATTTTATTGGAGGAAATTAAAATGGCATCTGAAAAGATTCAGGCTATGATCGAAGAGATCAAGGCTCTTACCGTTCTTGAGCTTTCTGAGCTCGTACACGCAGTAGAAGAGGAGTTTGGTGTTTCTGCAGCAGCAGCTGTTGCAGTTGCAGGTCCTGTTGCAGCAGAAGGCGCAGCAGCAGAAGAGAAGACCGAGTTCGACGTTGTTCTTGCTGATGCAGGCGCAGAGAAGATCAAGGTTATCAAGGTTGTTCGTGAGATCACCGGTCTCGGCCTTGCAGACGCTAAGGCAGTTGTTGACGGCGCTCCCAAGACCCTCAAAGAGGCTTGCGGCAAAGAAGAAGCTGAAGACATCAAGAAGAAGCTCGAAGAAGTCGGCGCTAAGGTTGAGCTTAAGTAATTTATTACTTATATTGACTTCAAACTGCCCGTTGGAAAACCAACGGGCAGTTTTACTTTTTTATATTGAAAGTTCGCCACGCAGATGCTATAATGGCTATGGTTAGTCGAAACAACTTTGTTTCGACTAACCATGACCATTGCAATGATTGTCGTGCCAAATCAAATCTAAAATTTGATTTGGCTTAAGCCACTTGTAAAGTGGCTTGTTGAAACGCTTTTCAGCGTTTCGACGAACTACAATCATTATAATAAAGCAAATCAATTATTTGGAGTGAACAGTATGAAACTTTCTGATATAAATATTCGTGACCCGTTTGTACTTGTTGAAGACGGAAAATATTATATGTACGGCTCACGCGGCTTTGATCAGGTCGGCTTTGACGTATACGTGAGCTCAGACCTTGAAAATTGGAGTGAACCCAAGCCTGTTTTTGAGCGTACCGAAGGTTTTTGGGGTGTAAAAGAATTTTGGGCGCCCGAGGTTCACAAATTTGGCGGCAAATACTATATGTTTGCAACCTTCAAGCCCGAGGAAGGTCCTCGTGGAACGGGCATTTTAGTCTGCGACACACCCGACGGCACCTTCACCGATTGGTCAAACGGCAAGGTGACCCCTGACGATTGGTCGGCACTTGACGGCACATTTTACGTTGAAAACGGCGTGCCGTATATGATTTTCTGCCACGAATGGATACAAATTCAAGACGGCACTGTGTGTGCCATGAAATTGACTGATGATCTTAAAAAAGCCGACGGCGAGCCGTTTGTGCTTTGGCACGCTTCAAACGCATCTTGGGTCAGAAGTGTGAAGGGCGAAAATAATTTTGTAACCGACGGCCCGTTTGTTGTAAAGCACAACGGCAAGCTTTGCTGTATCTGGGCGAGCTTTGTGAAAGACGGCGGCTACTGCGAGGGCATTGCCTATTCGGACAACGGTAAAATCGATGGTAAATGGTCGGTTTCGGACAATCTTGTTTTCAAGGATGACGGTGGCCACGGAATGTGCTTTAAAACCCTTGACGATAAAGAATATTTCATTTTCCATAAACCTAACAACCCAAGCAAGGCCGAACGACCCGTACTGATTCCTTTGACTGTAAAGGAAATAGCTGAAAAATGTTGTTAAACTAAAAAAGCAGATTCTCTGATACAAGAGAATCTGCTTTTTACTTTACTGTACGCTTTTGCCGCCGTCGACAAAAATGTTCTGTCCCGTTATATAACGGCCTTCGTCGGAGCAAAGAAGTGCTACCATCGGTGCACAATCCTTGGGCTCACCATAGAAGCCTACGGGTATGGATGCCGTGACCTTGGCGGCATATTCGGGGTCGGACAAAGCCTCAACATTACGGTCGGTATAAATTACACCGGGGGCCATGTTGTTGACGGTAATGCCGTCGGCTGCCAACTGCAACGACAACGACTGCACCATGTTAGTCTGTGCGGCTTTGGTGCCGGAATAAACCAACATATCGGGATGCGGTTTTGCCTCCTGCACACTGCCAACGGTGACGATTCGACCCCACTTTTGCTCACGCATATAGGGTACTGCCGACTGTATCAGCAAAAGAGAAGCCAGGAAATTACAGTTGACCTGCGTGTTGAAGTCCTCAACCGTGATGGCCTCCCACTTTTTCTTGATCTGCACCGAAGCATTAAGCACCAGAATATCGACGTTGCCGATCTCGTTGATGATATTCTTCACCTTTTCGGGGTCACACAGATCGCAAATATAGGCCGAAGCCTTGCCGCCGTTGACCTTGATAATATCAACGGTCTCCTGTGCTTTATTCATATTACCGGCACCGTGAACGACAACCTCAGCACCACATTCGGCAAGTTTTATTGCAATGGCGCGTCCGATACCACGGCTGGAGCCTGTAACTAATGCACGTTTTCCTTTTAAATCAAACATATAGCACCTCAAATTTCAATTTCAATACAGTTATCTTCGGCTTTATGTAAACCGAATTCTGCGGCGGCACCGTCGATCTCGGCGGTATATTCGCCGTAAAAGCCTCTGAACTCAACATATCCGTTCTCGTCGGTAGTGAGTTCAAGGTCGGTATGCCACTTTTTATTGAACAGTTCCCACAAACGCTCGGCCGACTTTTTAGGTGTCAAATCGTGGTGGAAAAGACCGCCCTTGCAAGCGTTTTCATTCCATACACGGGTGTCGGGCGAGTAGGCGTAGCCGTCGGGCACGTTCCAATAAACCATAGTCTCAACATCGGGGTGACCGAAGCAGACGGTGTAAAGCACCTCCAAAAGGTCGGCCTGCAGTTCCTCGTCCTCCTTTGTTTCACCAAAGGTGGGAACAGTGATTTCGGTTATTTCCAAAGGCAGGCCAAGATCGGCAAAAATGTCAAGACCTTTGAAAATCAAATTGGGGTCAAACATCTCACCGCCGGTTTTGACAGCGGTTTCGTATTCGTCGTCATTGGTGGCTCTGGCACCGATAAAATCGTGATGCTGAATACCGATCTTATCGATCTGAGCGCCCTTCATTAAAGCGGCATCAAGCATCATATAGCAAGCGTTACGGTAGTCCTGCTTGGCCGCAGGAATAAGTTGATTAGCCTCGTTGAAAACAAGGCAATCGTTGGGGAAATACTTAGCGGCGAGGTCAAACGACCACTCGAGAATATCCTTTTTCTCGCTGATTGCGGTCTGTGTAGTCCAACCTGCCTCACAAAGAATCTCATTTATGACCTCGATCTCGTAAAGACGGCCTGCATAACGCTCGGCAATCTGTCTGAAGCGTTCTTCATAAAACTTTTCCATCGCGGCCATATCTTTTTTAGGCAACCACTTTGGAGTAAACTTGTCGTAAACCAAACAATGAAGCTTGGCATCTATACCACTTTCCTCGCAATACTCAACGCAAAGCTCGGGTGCAGGACGGCGGTAAATTTTGGGACTATCCTTGGCAAAACGCGACTTGCCCTCCTCGGGTTCAAGGTCGCTCCAATAAAACGGCACGGTGGCAAGGTTGAAATACTTTTTGAAGTTTTCGCGGTAGGTCTTGTTGTCGGCCTCCGACTCAAACTCATCCAACATAAAAATGTTGGCGCCGTATTTAAAATCGTGGGTCTGCTGATTAACAGTAACCTTTTTGCCGACGATAGGATTACCCTCTTCATCAACGAAACGCAATTTGCACCAGCCCTTGCGGTGCTTTTCGATGGTCTCGGCGGCACGGCCTTCAAGCAGGTCTTTGTGCTCTGTGGCGGCCTTCATCCAAATTTCGCGGTTTTCCTTCGGGTTCAACATAGTATTTCCTCCTTAGAGTAAATGTCTTATTAACCGAGCTCGATCTCGGTGCAGTTATCAAAGCCCTTGTGGATGCCAAAGTTAGCGGCACAATCGTCGATTTCTGCGGTGTAGTCACCGTAGAAGCCTCTGAACTCAACATATCCGTTTTCATCGGTGGTAAGTTCAAGGTCGGTGTGCCAACGCTTGTTAAACAACTCCCAAAGCCTTTCGGCCGACTTCTTAGGTGTCAGGTCGTGGCGGAGCAGTCCGCCCTTGCAGTTGTTTTCATTGCGGGATGCATCGGGCTCGACAAAAGCGTAACCGTCAGGCACATTCCAATAAATTATGGTCTCGACCGCAGGGTGACCGAAGCAAACGGTGTAGAACATTTCAAGCAAATCTGCCTGCAGTTCTTCATCCTCCTCGGTGAATCCAAAGGTCGGAATAGTGATCTCGGTTATTTCAAGCGGAAGTCCCAAGGTTTCAAGCGTATCCAGTCCCTTGAAAAGGTTCTCAGGGTTGAAAAGAAGGCTTCCCTTCATAACCATTTCTTCATACTGCTCGTCAGTCTTGGCGCGCGAGCCTCTGAAATCGTGGTGCTGAACACCGATCTTATCAATATCGGCACCCTTTAAAATGGAATTTTCAAGCAACATATAATAAGGATGACGGAAATCCTCAATACCGATGGCGGCGAGGTAGTTGGCATCGTTGAAAAGCAGAGTTTCGTTGGGGAAATACTTACGCGCCAAATCAAACGACCACTCCACAACGTCGTGCTTATCGCAGATGACCGATTGGGTCGTCCAACGACACTCCTGAGTCAATTCATTTATGACCTCGACCTCATAAAGTCGACCTGCATAACGCTCGGCAATCTGACGGGTACGCTCCTCATAAAGCTTTTCCATAGCCGCCATATCCTTTTTGGGCAACCAATCGGGAGTAAATTTGTCATAAACCAGACAATGCAGCTTGGCCTCAATGCCATTTTCCTCGCAATATTCGAGACAAAGCTCGGGTGCAGGACGGCGATAAATCTTGGGTGAATTTTGGTCAAAACGGAGCTTGCCCTCTTCGGGCTCCAGACCGTCCCAATAAAACGGCACGGTGGCGAGGTTGAAATACTTTTTGAAGTTCTCACGGTACTTGGCATTCATCTCATCATCGCCGAACTCGTCAAGCATAAAGATATTAGCGCCGTATTTGAAATCGTGTGACTGCTGATTGAGTTTCACGGTCTTGCCGACGATCGGCTTGCCCTCTTCATCAACAAAACGTAATTTGCACCAACCCTTGCGGTGCTTTTCAATCGAATCCTTGGCTCTGCCCTCAAGCAGGTCACGGTGTTCGATGGTATCCTTCATCCAGAGCTCTCTGGCGGCTTTTCTGTCAAGCATAATTTACTCCTTAAATTTATTTTTCGCAAATGCACAACGGATGCTTCATTGAAAGTGCAGTATCGTATGTTGTGGGTTTGCCGTCGGTCATTTTAAGCACGGTCACGCTGTCGGTAATCTCGTTGGCGCACAGCAAAAGGTCGTCAACTATCCAAATATCCCTCGGCGAAACACCGCCGACGGGGGTGTTCTCGAGCAGTCTGAGATCGCCGTCGGGCAGGATTTCAAAACGTGCTACCGAATCGGCACCGCGGTGCGAAACGTACAAAAATCCGTTTGCCTTTCTTATCGCGGCCGCAGTGTTCTGACCGTCAAAATCGGGCAGAGCGTCAACCGTCTTACGTAAGGTCAGCACACCGTCGCAATAATCGAAAATACTGACGGTGTTACCCATTTCATTAACGCACCAAACGGTTTTGCCGTCATTTGAAAATTCAAGATGTCGGCAACCGTGGCCGTCGGGCACCTTGACACGCGAAATCTCGTTAAGGTCTTCGTCATAGGTGAAAACAGTGTCCAATCCAAGATCACAACAAAGGATATATCCGTCGGGTGCAACCGCCGTGAAATGCGTGTGAGGTGCCTCCTGACGGGCAGGATTGACCCCGTGGCCCTCGTGAGTAACCACCGTGTCGGGTAG
>JAGBXM010000134.1 GCA_017629275.1 Clostridia bacterium | reverse complement strand
TCGCGTTGAAGATATTTTAGAATATATACCGGAATAAATATCCACGTAAATAAAAAAGCACCGACTATCGGTGCTTTTTTATATTACCATTTATTTTCCCTTAAACATCGTACTGTCCGACTCAACCGTTTCGGCAGGGGTCTCGAAAATGCAATCGAAAAGTGCGTTTGCAAACAGCTCGTGCATCTCCTTGGTCGGATGATTGATACGGTTGGCAAGAAGCAAGGTGATATCCTCGGTCTCGCTCAGCTTCTTCCACTTGGAATAGCAGTCGCACACCGTAACACCCATTTCTTTGGCAAGGTCGATGGCCGCATAAATAAATTTATCCATTTTGCCGCCGTTTTGCATTTCGGCCGTCTTACCCGCGTAATTAAAATGCACCTCGGCCGTGTCGGGAGCAACTCTGGTATTCAGCATATTGGGTGTCATAAAAATAACGTCGGCACCCTTTTCCTTGCAACGCGTAAACATTTCCTTCAAAGCCGAAAGATAATTTTCAAGCGTTCCGTTGACGTCGTTAAGGCCAAAGCAGATAATAACAAGGTCGGGATTGTGGGCTAAGACCTGACTCTCCATTCGGCCGAGCGAAGCACTCGCTGTAATACCGCCGATACCCGCATTGATAACGTTGACCGGCACGTAACTTCTGACGGCATTTATCTTCTGCTTCAGACGGTTCCAATAAACCGTTTCATAGTTTATCTCACCGTTCGCCACCGCGCCGTGGGTAACACTGTCGCCGAAAGCCACAATGGTTATGGGACCGTATTCAACAAGTCCCTTGCTGTCAAGATTTATCTTATCACGAATCTTCATAACCGCTCCCCCAAAAATCTTCTTATAAATTATAATACATCCGGCACACCCAAAAAGCAAGTAAACAGTACCTTAGTTACACATTAAAATAGGAAATTGTTTTGCGTATCTCTGACGGTGTTTTGCCCAAATGCTTTTTGAGTATTTTTCTGAAATACGACGACGAGCTGAACGACAGCCGACTGCTTATCTCCTCAACCGACAGATCGGTAGAGGTAAGCAGTTGCTCGGCCTTTTCACAAAATATTTTCTGCCGCATTTCATTGGGTGTTACGTTCAAAGACTCTCTGAACACCGCATAAAGGCGCGATTCGCTGACCCGACAGCCGCGCGCCACCTCACTTATCGAGCAGACGGGAGACTCACGCATAAATTTAATGGCCTTTTCGGTCACAAGGTCGACCGATTTTAACTGACGTTTCATTTCGGGCAACACAAGGCCCACAAGCTCATATAACCTGCCTATGGTGTGCGGTGTCACCTTGTAGCTGTCGGTTATGGAATCTAACAGACGGGTCGCCTGCTCGTTCAAGTTCACTTTTTGCAATAGATATTTACCCTTTTCGACCTGCGGAAAATAATCAAAGCCTATCGAATCCCACTCCAGGCGGCCGTCGCCGTCGGGATACCAGAACGACTCATAACGGCACTCCTTGGGAATAAATACCGTCTCACCCGCGTTGAGATTTACGGTAATATTCTGCGTAACCAGTCTTGCCGAGCCATATTGAAGCCTGCCGAAAAAGTTGGTCACACAACCCGACTCCATATTTCCGCCCGTGACAGGTCGGCTGTGCCGTATTTTCACAAATCTGAACGAATTGTAGAATTCTTCATTATTCATATACTTTTTCCCCTGTAAAAGTGTAGAATTTTACCTTTTGTTTACAGTATATTGTATTGAAACACCGTCTGTCAAGCGCTAAAATGAAATAAACAAACCAAAAGAGGTGCTAAATATGGAATGTAAAGTTATAAAGTTCACTTCCCCCGGTGTGGCTGAGCTGTTGACCGAAGAAGTCGCCGCCCCCGCACCCGGACAGGTTCAGGTCAACGTGGCCGTTTCCTCCATCAGCAGCGGAACCGAGCGTTCCAACCTTATCGGCGACCCCAATATTGCCCCCGGCAAGGCAGGCTTTGTGCAGTTCCCCAGAACGTTGGGTTACAGCACGTCAGGTACCGTCACCGCCGTTGGCGAAGGCGTTCAAGACTTCAAGGTCGGCGACCGCGTTGCAATGATGTGGACGGTACACCAAAGCATTCAGAATATATCGGCAAACCACGTTTTCAAGCTTCCCGATTCGGTGTCTTTTGAGGATGCCGCATTGTTCCACATCAGCATTTTCCCGCTTGCCGCCATCCGCAAATGCCGACTTGAAATGGGCGAACCCGCCATCGTTATGGGTTTGGGTGTTTTGGGACTTATGGCAGTAAAACTTTTGCAAATAGGCGGTGCCGCACC
>JAGBXM010000133.1 GCA_017629275.1 Clostridia bacterium | reverse complement strand
GGGCATATTTTTGACCGCCCAGGCCACGGAAGCCGCCGCGTCATAAATGAAATCGGGATAATGCGCGTGGGGATACAAGCGATAATTGATGCTGACTACGGCAACGCCGCGGGCAGTCAGATACTCGGAAATTGCCGTCGCCGTTTTGCCTGCCTTGTTGCCGTTTACAATTCCGCCGCCGTGAAAATATACGAAAGTGGGAAAGCCATCGACCCCCTCGGGAAGATACAGATCCAAGGATTGCGACGCGCGTTGGTCAGGTGTGTAAAAAATATCCTTAATAACCTTCATCACACATTCTCCTCCGTTTTCTTGTCAAGCAAATAGTTACGATAGTAAAGGCAAAGATCGGTGCCCACCATCACAAGGTTGAGGACGTAGAAAAACAAAACGTACCACTTAAAGCTTTCGGCGGTCAGCTTGGAGATGATCCCCGCAATGTAACCGAAAAAGATCAAGCAAAGAAACGCCAAGCTCTTGCCCTTGGTGGTGCGCGCACGCCAAGATTTCAGCACGTTTAACGGCCAAGACGCGCCAAAGCTGACGATCATAATAATTTCCAAAAATTCAGACATACTAAACTCCTTTGTCAAATGGATTTTCTCTATTATACCACAAAAAAATCTCCTTGTAAATAATGAAAATAATTAACCTCACCTTCACTTGACAGTGAACGAAAAATAGGGTATACTAAAAATAATACCCTTGATTTTCAAATTTTGATTTGTCGAATAGTTACTGATAGTACAATTTACGAGAGGGTCGCTTTTGAAAAAGCTCCGCAAAACTTTTGTAGCAGGGGTTAGCCTAAATTTCGCGTCATTTTGAACGGATAAACCCGAGGGTTTATCCGTAGCCCGAAGCAAAGAAGACGCCGCGAATGCTTGCATTCGCTTCGGCTTCTGTGCTTTGGGCGTCCGACTCTTCTCGCGCGCGAGAAGAGTCAAAAATGACTTAACAAGTGCCTCTGTTTCAAAGTTCTTGGAGGTGTCGGAACCTTCTCCGAAAGAAGGTTCTGACCTCTCTCGTTTTCCTACGCGCCACTAACTATTCGATAAACACACAATTTATCACCAAAATTTGCTTTTTACAGTTTTTCCCCATTAAAGGTAACGTTATGAAGATTTTTGGTGGTAAGGAGGTCACCCACGGCAACGGTGGCACGGATATTGGTGAAATCGGAATCGGCCACGTTATCAAGGCGAATACCGCGCCCCTGAAGCTTTTCCTTTTCGGGCAGCATAACCGCCTCGGTGCAAACCTTGGGGTCAACCACTGTCTCAACCGAGAAATCGCTGACGCGGAGGCCGCGAATGGGTCGCTCGGGCAGACCGATGATATACATAGCCGCCACCTTAGCACCGCGAACTACCACGTTGCTGATGCTGATATCCTCAATGATGGGGTTATCGTCGGCCACGGGCTTGGGGTCGTAGGAGAACAACTCCTGATTGGTGCGGTCGGTGCCGCAACGGTAGAACAGGTTCATAGTAAAGGGGCAATGCACGTCGGTCATATAAAGGTTGCTGAACATCAGACCTCTTACCGAGCCGCCGCGCTTTCTGCGTGACTTGATGCGCACGCTGCGATCGGTGCCGTTAAATACGCAACCCGTTACGGTCACGTTGCGAACGCCGCCCGACATTTCACTGCCGATG
>JAGBXM010000132.1 GCA_017629275.1 Clostridia bacterium | reverse complement strand
TCTTTATCATCCAAAAACCTCTGCAGCGGCAACGGTTTTTAAAATTTCGGTATCAACTTTATCACGGCCGTAAGCATCAAGAAAACGGTTGTAATAATCATTGGTGTTCAGATTGAACCACAAGGTCCAAGTGCCCCAAAACAGGTCTATATGACGGTCACCCACGCCACCGTTACCAACGTCAATAAAATCAGAAAATTTCCAATCATCAAGCATAATGTTGGGCAGACAGTAGTCACCGTGAATCAGCACCTCATTTTTTAAAGCACCTTTACCCTCTTGCAATACCTTGTATGCCTCCTTGGCCGAACGGTAGCCAAAGCTGTCGGGAAAATGGGATTTATCATAGTTCCCTGTTTCAAAATTTTCTTCTGCAAGGGTCAGATACTCAGACACACGGTCCTTAATAGGACAATCCGAAAAATCGATTTCGTGTAAAGCCCTTAAAGTAACTGCCAACGTATCACAAAGTCGCTTTGGGTCACTAAGATAAATTTCGTTAACGCAATCCTCACCTTTTACGGCAGTGGTCAAAAACCAATCGTTATCTAAGGATTTAAAGTCTATAACTTCAGCGCCCAAACCTTTTTTATGAAAATAATCGGTCATCAGAGCCTCACGCTGTAAGGTTCCTTTGGCGGCGGTTTTGAGGTACAGTCCGTCAGCACTCTTTATGTAATACACTCTGGCCTCGGGTGAACAAGAGCTGTCAAAAATCTCAGCGCCCTTTAAAAACACATCAAATTCCTTCGGAACGCCCACGATTTTATCGATCTTAACTTTTTTCAACTTGCACCTCTGATCATTTTAAATAAGATATAATCGTATTCCATTCAGCAGCAGTGAAATAACCTTTAACATTTTGTCCGCTAAAACTCGACAAAGTGTTGACAAAAAGTTCAAATTTCTGTTGCTTTGTATAATTATAATACTGCGAAGCATCGGTCTGGAGTTTGTGATAGGTCGATTTAAAGGCTTCCCAACCAATTATTTCTTTAATTTGCATAAATTTATACGCTAAGGCAAAAACATTATATTCCTTAGACAAATCGCCACCCATAGCCTTGTACGACAGCATAATATCCTTGCCGTAACGGACCGAGCCTTCACCGAACTCCGAAAGTTCGGCACCTGCGCCGTTTTTCTCCAAAACATAAGGCAATTTGATATCGGTCATAACCTCAGCCTCAAAATTCCAAGGCCGCCCGTTATCAAACATGTGTCCCATTTCGTGCAAAAGGCAGAAGTTCCAATCGTTGACACGCTTGCTCATTTTAGCAAGGTCGGTCGGCAAAAAATTACTGTCAACGTAGATAATATTGTTATTGTCAAAGACGTACGCCAACACGTTTTCGTACTGCGTAATAGGCTCATAAGCCTTAACTATAATCGACTCATACGGTCTGTAACCTGTAAGTTCCTCATAGGTATAATAAGCCTTTTCAAGGTCATTAGCCCATTGCTGCAGTCTTGCATCAGTAATAACTTTAGTAATATCCAAAGGCAATCGCAACTCAATAATACCACCTTGACTTGTGTACTTCAGATAATTCTTCGGTGAGTTATCAACGGTGGCAACTGCATACCACTCCTGCGACTTATCGCCCTCTTTTCTCAACTGTAAAACGGCATTACCGTTAGAAAATCCAAGGCAATAGCTTTCATCAACGGCACTTAAAAATGAATATGTCCCGTTATTATTAGCCTTTATAGTCCAGATTTGAGTATTATAACCGGTATTTTCCCACAGTTTAACGGTGGTACCAACTGCTATAAACGCGTTATTTATATCAAGCAAGAGTTCATCATCTGCAGAGTAAACATAAAAGCCGTTGGTAGCCTTCTTGAGCTTCCAAGCAGTAGCATTACTGCTCAGCTTTAACTGTCGGTCCGAAAAAGACAAGAATTTAAAATCTGAAGCATTCGAAAAAGTATAACAACCAACCGACAATGCCGACAGCGTATTCTGTATAGTCAAAGAATCTCCCGAACCACTATTTGAACTGTTAAAACCAAACTGCGGCCTTGAATAACCATCCGGACTACCCGAATCACAAGCGCACAAGCCAAGTAGAAGCGAACCAAGAATAATGCAGATCAACTTTTTAAGAGTATTCATTAAACACACCTCTAAAAACATTACCAAACAAACGGAATCAGACGGTATTTGACTTTGATTTTATATTCTGAATAACCTTCAAGTGAATCGGTCAAAACCTTTTCTTCGTTTAAAATTCGTATAACAATTACAATGGGATAAAACGCAAAAGGAATCATCCCCCAAAAAGAACCAAGAATCAACGGCAAAGGTAAAAACATCAACAAGGTCGCCGAATACATCGGATGACGTACCAAACCATAAAGACCCGAACTAATAACTTTTTGATCTTCCTGCACCTCAATCGTGCGTGAAAGATAAGAATTTTCACGCATTACTTCAGCATACATTCCGTAACCTGTCAAAAACAGTACAGAAGCAATAACGGTCACCCAAAACGAAACATTTGACCAACCAAAACGAAAATCAAAAGCAGACAAAACAAAACATGTGGGAAATATCAAGCCCGAAAGAGCAATAACACCCTTTTGTGTTTTTTCTTTTTCTTTATTGTTCAGCCGCTTTTCAAGTAAAGCCGGAGCTTTTAAAAAGAGAACGACTCCCATTAATAACATCGGGGAAAACAATAATGAGATAAATAACCAAGCACCGTGATAATTAAATGTCCCCGCTGGAAGAAACAATAATGCACCAACCAAAACAAGACCGGTCATATATTTTGTTAATGCGTTAATAAATAACTTCATCCTTACTCCTTTGAACTAATATTTATTAAGACAAACAATAGTTTCAACGTGTTCAGTATGTGGGAACATATCAACAGGCTGAATTTTTTTAACTCTATACCCTTTTCGTGTCAAAAACGAGAGGTCACGCGCCAACGTTTCGGGATTGCAGGATACGTAAACCACTTTATCGGGTCCCAACTCAACGAGGCAACGCAAAAATTCCAAACTTGCACCGGCTCTCGGCGGATCCATAATGACAACGTCAAACCTTTCGTCATTTCTTGCAGATTTAACCATAAACTTACCGGCATCATCTTCAAAAAAAGATATATTCTTAACGCAATTTAATTCCGCATTGACCACTGCATTCTTTACAGCATCGGGGTTAAGTTCGACACCGACAACCTCGCCTGCTTTTTGTGAAGCAATAATACCAATAGTTCCCGTACCGCAATACGCATCAAGTACTCTTTCTTTTCCCGTAAGATCAGCAAATTCAATCGCCTTTTTATAAAGTACCTCGGTCTGTAAGGGATTGACCTGATAAAACGATTTAGGTGATATTCTGAACTTGAAACCACACAAAATATCTTCAATATATCCGTTGCCAAAAAGGACTCTGGATTGCTCGCCTAAAACAAGACTCGTCCTTTTGTTGTTGACGTTCTGCACGACAGTTGTTACTTCGGGATGGCGTGACCGTATCGCATTAATAAATTGTGTCTCCTTCGGAAACTCAAGGCAAGAAGTGACAAGCACGACCATAATTTCATTGGTCGTAAAGCTTCTTTTAACCAGAACGTGACGTAAAAAGCCTTTCATCGTAACATCATTAAATGCGCGAAGTTTAAAGCTTTTCAACAGTTTTCTTATAGTTACTATTATTTCGTCGGCCTTTTGGTCTTCAATCAAGCAACTGTCAACAGGAACGATGGTGTGTGTCGAGGACTGATACACACCCGAAATTATTTCACCCTTACGTTCCCCAAATGCCGCCTGCACCTTATTACGGTAATGATATGGATGCTCCATACCGATTATCTCATTAACATGATGATATTTACCAAGCAGTTTAATAACCTTGACCTGCTTAAAGCTTAACTGCTTTTCGTATGTAAGATTTTGTATCTGACACCCACCGCATTTTTTACGGTGAGGACACTTAAATTCAGTTATATTCATTTTAACCTCATCAATTTTACGACAGATTCTACATGGCCCGTTCTCGGGAACATATCAAAGGTTGCGGCCTTTACAGTATTATATCCTTGTTCTTTAAATAATTTACAGTCCCTTGCCAATGTTGCAGGGTCACACGAAACATAAACAACCTTTTCGGGAGCAAAATCCTCTGTTATTATCTTTACAAGTTCAGCTTCACAACCCTTTCTTGGTGGATCGACAATAATAACATCGGGCTTAATGCCATCATTTTTAAGTTTTTCGGCGGCCTTTGCAGCATCGCCGCAGAAAAATTCGGTATTTTTAAATCCATTTTGTTGTGCATTGAATTTTGCATCGGTCACCGCTTCGGGAATTATCTCAACACCAATGATTTTCTTTGCCTTTTCGGCCATTGAAAGACCGATAGTTCCCGCGCCGCAATAAAGGTCAAGCACCGTTTTTCCATCGGGTTCGGCATATTCGGCCGCTTTTTCATACAGCTTTTCGGCAACGTTATGATTGACCTGATAAAACGACAATGGGCTGATCCTTACCCTTACACCGCACAAAACGTCGGTTATATGGTCCTCGCCGTAAACCGTAATACAATTTTTACCCATAATAACGTTAGTCTTATCCCTGTTTATATTTATTACAACAGATTTCAGACAGTCACCGAAAACCGATTTCATTTTTTCGATAAAGTTATCCAAATAAGGCAAATTATCACCGTTTAAAATAATACAGACCATAATTTCATTGGTGACAACAGCTTTTCTGAAATAAATATGCCTTACAAGGCCCTTATGCAACTCTTCATTATAAACGGAAATATTATTCTCTGATAAAAATTCCTTAAAAACTGATACTGCTTTTGAAAATTCGGTAGGTTGAAGTTGACACTCCGGGCAATCAATAACCCTATGACTGTGTCCCGAAAAGAAACCAACCTTCAATCCACCTTTTTCCATACTTACAGGATACTGTGCCTTATTGCGATACCCCACGTCGGATAAACCTACTATTGGTTCAAATTCCGGTTCAACTCCACCAATTCTTTTTAAATTATTTTTTACGTTATTTTCTTTAATTTCAAGTTCGGTTTTATAATCAATATGTCTGAAACTGCAACCGCCACAACGTGGATATGAGCCGCATTCAGCATCAACACGATTCAATGAAGGTGTAATGATTTCTTTTACTTTTGCAAAAGCACAATTCGATTTAACCTTTAAAATGTGAGCAAGGACAACGTCTCCCGTAACGGCCGCATCAACAAAAACTGTTAATCCGTCATAGCGGCCAACACCTGCACCGTTAAGCGTTGTGTCAATAATTTCTAAATTAATCAAATCATTTTTCTTCATAATAAAACCTTCGTATATTTTTAAAAATACTGATAAAACTAGTAAAGGAAAAGGAGTGATAAAATGTTAGATAAAATCTGTCTTTCCCTATTGATAATCGGCGGACTTAACTGGGGTAGTATCGGTCTTTTCCAATTCGACCTCGTTGCCTGGATTTTCGGCGGTCAGGATGCACTGCTCAGTCGAATCGTCTACACCTTGGTCGCTTTAGCAGGTGTTTGGTGCATTTCTCTTTTATTCAGAGACCACACCGAGGCCGGCGACAGCAACGATTTCGATATGCCGATGACAAGCGGCTCCCACTAACCGAATATCAATAACCAAAATTAAGAGCAGTAATATTTGCTGCTCTTAATTTTTAGGGTCCCATCTGCCCTTGGCCTTAAAAGCTTTCGGTTTTTGAGAGGATTTACCCCTACCCTTGCCTTTTTGTGCCATTTTAGGATTTTGTAATTTAGAATAACCGGGGGCATTTATAAGACAATTAGGACCCGAACCGATAAGATCGGTTCTTCCGCAGTCCTTTAACGCTTTTAAAACGATTGCCTTATTTTCAGGCTTAAAATACTGTAACAAGGCTCTCTGCTCGGCTTTTTGAGAGGGCGTTTTCGGAACAAAAACGTGCTCCAAAGTATAAGGATCAAGTTCAGTATAATACATACACGTTGAAATTGTACCCGGGGTCGGATAAAAATCCTGCACTTGTTCGGGACGCATTTTATTTTGTTTTAAAAACAGTGCAAGTTCAATAGCGTCGTGCATTCTGCAACCCGGGTGACTTGACATAAGGTACGGTACAAGGTACTGTTCCTTGCCAATCTGTTTTGTTATACTGTAAAACTTTTTTACAAACCGTCTGTAGGTTTCAATATGCGGTTTACCCATTTTGTCAAGAACAACGTCGGAACAATGCTCAGGCGCAACCTTTAACTGGCCGCTGACGTGATGCTCGACAAGTTCGCGGAAAAATTCATCATTTTTATCTTCCAATAAATAATCAAATCGAATGCCGGAACGAATAAATACTTTTTTAACACCTTTAACTGCACGAATTTTCCGCAGCATTTCTAAATACTCAGTATGATCGCACTCCAAATTTTTACACGGAGTCGGAGCAAGACATTTTTTTCCTTTACAAAGTCCCAATTCCAACTGTTTTTGACAAGAAACGTGTCTGAAGTTAGCGGTCGGACCGCCAACGTCGTGAATATATCCCTTAAAATGAGGGTTTTTAACCAACTGTTCAACCTCTGACAGTACAGATACCTCACTTCTTGTTGCGATCTGACGGCCCTGGTGATAAGCAATCGAGCAAAAATTACAAGCACCAAAGCATCCGCGGTTATGAGTTACCGAAAACTCAACCTCTTTGATTGCAGGAACACCACCCATTGTTTCATACATAGGATGGTAGTATCTCATATACGGCAAAGCATAAACTTCATCAAGTTCTTCGGTGGTCAAAACACGCATAGGTTTATTCTGAACAACGTAAACATCTCCGTGTTTTTGCAGAATTCTTTTACCTCTGACCGCATCCTGTTCGTCATATTCGGCTCTGCAAGCTATCGCATACTGTCTTTTAGAAGATTTACATTCTTCAAAGGATGGCACTGTCAAAGCGTTTATACCAACTGCAGAGGCGGTTTTGAAAACAGTACCATCAATATCGGTCAAAGATGAAATCGGCTCACCCGAAGCCAATCTGTCGGCAATCTCGCGAGTCTGAAGTTCACCCATACCAAAGCTCAAAAGATCGGCATCAGAATCAATTATAACCGACGGCAACACACTGTCCGACCAATAGTCATAATGTGCAAAACGGCGCAGAGATGCCTCTACGCCGCCAATAATAAGCGGAATATTCCCATAAACTTTTCTGATGAGCTTCGAATAAACAGTAACTGCACGGTCGGGACGCAAGCCCGCCTTAGCGCCGGGAGAATACATATCCTCACTTCTGGGTTTCTTGGCCGCAGTATAGTGTGCAACCATTGAGTCAATATTACCCGAATTGACCATAAACCCAAATCTCGGGCGGCCAAATTCAGTAATACTATCCTCGTTTTTCCAATCAGGTTGTGCAATAATACCGACCTTATATCCGCCGTTTTCAAGAACTCTTGAAATAATGGCAGTACCAAAAGAGGGGTGGTCAACGTAAGCATCGCCCGTAACGATAACGAAGTCAACCTCTGTCCACCCTCTTTTTAACATATCACTTTTATTAACGGGAAGAAAACCGTTATTCATCGTCAGAGCTACCTGCTTTCCGTTCTAAAAGCTGTTCTTTAGTAATCAAAACCTTACGGGGTTTTGAGCCTTCATAAGGTCCGACAACCCCGCGTTCCTCCATCATATCAATGATACGGGCGGCACGGGCATAACCAAGTCTCAAGCGACGCTGCAAAAGCGAAGTAGAAGCTTGTCCCGCCTCAACAACGCACTCAATGGCTTCGTCAAGCATCGGATCGCCGTCATCATCGACCTTGTCCTCGGGCAGACCGCTCTTAGCAGCTTTTTCCTTGGCAGCAAGACGCTCGATTTCGGCAATAATCTCCTCGTCATATTCACTCTTATGGTCACTCTTAAGATAAGAGACAACCTTTTCGACCTCGGCGTCGGAAACAAAGCAACCCTGAATACGTTCAGGTTTAATAGCTCCCGTCGGGAAGAACAACATATCTCCGCGACCCATAAGTTTTTCGGCACCGCCGATATCAATAATGGTTCGGCTGTCGACCTGCGAAGAAACCGCAAAAGCAACACGGGTGGGAATGTTAGCCTTGATAAGACCTGTAACAACGTCAACCGACGGACGCTGTGTAGCAACGATCAAGTGCATACCTGCGGCACGGGCCTTCTGAGCAATTCGACAAATAGAATCTTCAACCTCACCTGGTGATGTCATCATAAGGTCGGCCAACTCATCAATGATAATGACGATATGCGGCATTTTAACAAGATCGTCTCTTTTCTCTGCGAGTTCATTAAAACCTGCAAGATTACGCACATCATTTTCGGCAAAAAGCTTATATCTTTTTTCCATTTCCTGAACAGCCCAACCCAAAGCGCCTGCAGCCTTTCTGGGGTCGGTAACAACAGGAGTATACAAGTGCGGAATACCGTTATAAATACCAAGCTCAACAACCTTCGGGTCGATAAGTAACAATTTTACCTCTTCGGGAGTTGCCTTATAAAGAATACTCATAATTATTGAGTTGATACATACTGATTTACCCGAACCTGTTGCACCCGCAATAAGACCGTGAGGCATTTTAGAAATATCTGCAACTCTCTGTTCTCCCGAAATATCTTTACCGAGTGCAACCGACAGTTTCGACTTAGAAGCAGAAAATACCTGCGAATCGATGATCTCTCGAATTTTTACAATACTTGTATTCTTGTTCGGCACCTCAATACCAACAGCAGGTTTATTAGGAATGGGAGCTTCAATTCTGACACCTGCAGTTGCAAGATTCAACGCAATATCATCTGCAAGATTGGTAATCTTACTGATCTTAACACCTGCGGCAGGTTGCAATTCATAACGGGTAACCGAAGGACCGCGACTAATATTGATAATTCTTGACTCTACGCCGAAACTACGCAAAGTATCAACCAACAAGGTGGCTGTAGATTCAAGTTCTGCGGTGATGTTCTTATTATTTTCAGGGGTAGGTTCAGAGAGCAGTGATACGGGAGGATACTTATATTCGTTTGAACCTGTATCAAACGTAATCGCACTTCCGTCGGGTACTTTAAATTCGATACCATTAGACTTTGCATCCGCATCGCTGTTAACCTTATCAATAATATCGTCAATTCCACCCGTCGGCTTTTTGTCGCCTTTATTTGTATCAACATCATCGGGCATCTCTTCATCAGCTCTTTTGGAAACCGCAGTAATGGTTGTATTGATATCAGGCTTAGCCGCCGCTACCGAAGCAGTTTTACCGTTTTTAGAACTCGAACGAATATCAACGGTCATATCCTCTTTGTCAAGATCACGGTACTTTTTGACAACATTTTGCTGCTGTTGCTCAATAGACAAATCGTCGTCAACATCCTGTGGATTCTCATCGTCCAACGGTATATCAACGTTAACTTCGCCGCGACGGGAATTACGCTGCTCAATTGCCGTCTCAGCCGCCTCTTCAATTTTCTTTACAGGAACAGAAACTGCCTTAAAGAAGGTGATAAGCGAAGTACCCGTCATAAGCATAAAGGCTACGAAAATCAAAATCAAACAAGCGATCCAAGCACCCGGATTGCCAAGTAATTTAAACATGGGAAATCCTAACAAGGTACCGAAAACACCTGTCGATTTAAAACCTTTTCCCCAAGCGACAGAAAATGCCTCACCGTAAGTTTTAGCGTCAGGCGCAATTGAGAGAATATGCACGAATGACGAAATAAGGAAAACAAACAGAGACAAACTGATTATTCGGAATAAAACCTTACCGTGCAAGCGGTCAAGAGCAAGGTAAACCGAAATTACACCTAAAATTATCGGAGCAAGGTATCCGAAAAAACCAAACAATCCAAGCACAAAGTTATGTATTGCAAGCCATCCTCCGTTACCGGGCACAATGGCGGCTATAAAAAACAGTAGTGCAACAGCAAATAAAAGTACCGAGGCAATCTGCTTTTTGGCACTTGAAGAACCGCTGGTTTTAGGCGCGTTGTTATTAGTTTTTTTAGTAGACTTTTTCTTAGGCATTATGTAACTCCTTATCCCTCGTATTTATGTAACGGCGTGATATAAGGTCACGCCTGTTCAATCATTTCATAAAGCTGGTTTATAACATCGGACAAACTTCCGATACGGTCGATAAGACCGCATTCAACCGCCATTTTACCGTCAAGAACCGAACCTATATCGGTAGCAAGCTCGTCGGTATTCAACATCAAACGAGAAAAATGCTGTTCACTAATATTGGAATTTTTCACGACAAAATCGGTAATTCTTTTTTGCATTCGTTCAAAATAGTTCAACGTCTGTTCAACACCAAGTACAAGACCCGTAGTCCTGACAGGATGAACCGTCATTGTAGCAGACGGCACTATAAACGAACATTTAGCAGAAACTGCCAACGGTACACCGATCGAATGACCGCCACCGAGAACAAGCGACACGGTGGGTTTACTCATACCCGCAATCATTTCAGCAATTGCGAGACCCGCTTCAACGTCACCGCCCACAGTGTTCAAAATGATCATCATACCTTCAATTTCGGGATCTTGCTGAACTGCTACAAGTTGCGGTATAACGTGTTCGTACTTCGTCGTTTTTGCATCTTCAGGCAATACACCGTGACCTTCAATTTGCCCGATTATGGTCAAGCAATGAATACAATGCTTACCGCCATTCGAAGTTATCGATCCGCTTTTTTCTATCTGTTGCCAAACTTCGTTTTCAGAACTATCAGGTTTATCCGAATTATCATTTTCATCAACGGATTTTTCAGTGATGCTCTGTAAATTAAACTCGCTATCGCTCAATATCATTACCCCCATTAAGTGATAATGATATTTTCTACTATATAAGCATAATTATACACATACATTATACCACCTGTTGTTACACAATTCAAGAAAAATATTTATAAATATTACCTTTTATTGATCAACAATATTCCTGTAAACAACCCCGTAATGCTCACATATCGAAACAGCCGTTGTTAAAGCTAAATTATATAGGTCTTTAGTGTTATCACACTTATGATTTTCAATTGAGAACCTAATGTTATCGACAACGACAGGTGAATAGTTTTTCAAAGTGTCATTTTCATGAAGTTGATTTACAAAAACCACTCTTTTAAACCTATCTTCCCTCATTTTACGTATTTTTGAAGCAAGTCTGAATGATGTACTCCCTATTTCCGTAGAATCCGAATAAATAAACGATAAGTCAACCTTACTGTCACCGGCACAGGTGAAAGCCGGAACGTATATAAGATTTTTATCCGTTTGTCCCTTTAAACTATATTCATATTGCAGCCCTGACGGGTTAACCACAGAGCACGTCACTCCGTTAAATCGAAGAATACCCACAAGAAGAGGAATATAAATATCACTCAAGTCGCTCATTATGCTATTATTTGAACATAACGACGAATCCGAAAATCCGTCAAGTATCAACACCGAAATCAAAATACCACCTCCATACATAGTATGAAAGCGGTATCTTGTTTGTCCTATAAAATCAGTTAGTTTATAAATACAAATTTCCCTTCTGCAAAACTACACTTTACCTTGTCACTGTTCTTAATTGAACCGTCAAGGATTTTCTCACTCAACGCGTCCTCGACGCGACTTTGTATAGCACGGCGCAACGGACGGGCTCCGTATACAGGATCAAAACCAACATTGGCAATTTCTTGTACTGCCGAACCATCAAATATAATTTCAATATTAAGATCCTTTAATCTCAATTTTAATTGAGCAAACATCTTTTCGGCAATCTCGCATATTTCATCTTTGTTGAGTTTGTTAAATACGATTATATCGTCAACACGGTTTAAGAATTCCGGTTTAAATGCAGATTTAAGTTCATTAAGAACCTTATCCTTAACATCAGACATATCCCCTGCCGATTCTTCACCGAAACCTAAAGAAAGCTTCTTTTCGGTTAAATGGCGAGCACCGATATTGGATGTCATAATTATAACCGTATTTTTAAAATTAACGGTTCTGCCCTGAGAGTCGGTGAGACGTCCGTCCTCCAAAATCTGTAAAAGAATGTTAAAAACGTCAGGATGTGCCTTTTCTATTTCATCAAACAACACCACAGAATAAGGTGCACGGCGTATTTTTTCGGTCAACTGTCCGCCCTCATCAAAACCAACGTATCCCGGAGGAGAACCGATCAGACGTGATACTGTATGCTTTTCCATATACTCTGACATATCAAGTCTGACAATGGCACTCTCACTGCCGAACATTGCTTCTGCCAATGCTTTGCACAGTTCGGTTTTACCAACTCCTGTGGGGCCCAAGAATATAAACGAACCGATAGGTCGTTTGGGGTCTTTAAGTCCTACCCTTCCCCTTCTGATTGCCTTAGCAACCGCCGTTACAGCTTCGGACTGTCCGACTATACGCTCATGAAGCACACTTTCTAATTTAAGCAGTCGTTCGCTTTCTTCCTCGGTAAGTTGATTTACAGGAATACCAGTATTCAAAGAGATTAACTCAGCAATATTTTCAGCTGTTACTTCGGCTGAGTATCTTTCTGCACTGTTCGACAGTTCAGATTTCAACAGACGAAGTTTTTCCTGCAATTCTTTCTCTTTATCACGAAGAGATGCAGCTCTCTCAAAATCCTGGGAACCGATAGCGCGGTTTTTTTCTTCTTCGGTCGACTTCAACTCGGTTTCCAACTCCTTTACTTCATCGGGAGTAGCAGAAGCATTAAGTCTTACACGTGAAGCAGCCTCGTCGATAAGATCAATGGCTTTATCGGGTAAAAAGCGGTCAGAAATATATCTTGCAGACAGCTTGACAGCAGCCTCTATTGCCTGATCGGTAATGCGAACCTTATGGTGTGCTTCATATTTATCACGAAGACCTTTAAGAATCATAACGGCGTCATCTTCGTTTGGTTCACCGACGGTCACAGGTTGAAAACGTCTTTCTAACGCGGCATCTTTTTCGATGTTTTTACGGTATTCGTCAAGCGTTGTTGCGCCGATAACCTGCAGTTCTCCGCGGGCCAACGAAGGTTTCAGGATATTGGCGGCATCCATTGAACCGTCGGCTGATGCACCGGCACCGACTATTGTATGGATCTCATCAATAAACAGTATAACGTCATCGGAAGCAATTACTTCATCAATAGCGTTTTTAATACGTTCTTCAAAATCACCACGGTATTTTGTACCTGCAACCATACCTGTCAGATCTAAAGCAATCAACCTTTTTCCTTTAAGCAATTCAGGTGCATTACCCTCTGCTATTTTTAAGGCAAGTCCTTCAGCAACCGCCGTTTTGCCGACACCGGGTTCACCGATGAGACAAGGATTATTTTTGGTTCTTCGGCAGAGTATTTGTATGACCCTTTCAATCTCCTCAGACCTGCCGATAACGGGGTCAATTTTGCCTTCGGTAGCCATTTCAGTAAGATTTCTGCCAAACTTATCAAGCGTCGGAGTCTTATGATTGGCCTTACCGGAAGACTTACCGTGACGGTTGTTACGATTATCAGAATAGTTATTCTTGGGATCTTCTTGGTCACCTACTTCTATTCCGCACGACTCCAAAACATTTGCGGTCAAAAAAGCGACGTCAACATTCAATGCATTTAAAAATCTTATGGCATAATTATCGCCTTCGCTTAAGATACCCAGCAAAACGTGTTCGGTTCCGACGTATGTGCCACCTGCGTCTCTTGTTTTAACAGCTGCAGTTTCAACAACCCTTTTAGCTCTGGGTGTAAGATGCTCAGGTGAAAGTTTTGTTGTTTCGCCCACGCCGATATTACTTCTTATCAATTCACTTAAATTGTCTTTATTAACGTTATATTTGTTAAGAATATGGGCCGCAACACTGTCCTCGACCGAAAGCAAACCAAAAAGCAAATGTTCGCTACCGATATAAGTATGGCCGAACTGTTCGGCACCAATTATTGCATAGTTCAAAGCAGCATTTGCTTTTGCTGTAAACCCACCGAAATTATATCTCATCAAAATTTCTCCTTTACAAATTAAATCTCTACCGTCGACAACAGTTTCCTGATTGAGTCTGCCCTGAAAGAGTCCCTCTCATTCGGCGATATCTCACCTTTAATTCTGTTGATCATGGCAGGTTGCATAGTAATAAAAATATTCATTGGCGAAATGCTTTCGGGCAGCATTATCACTTCGGAACGAACCCCCAATAACAACGATGTCACGTGTTGCATCATTTCTTCAGTAGTTAATCTTCGTGAATATTTTAAAATGCCAAACGCGCGACACACCTTATCCTCAAGTCGGTCACGGTCAATATTAGCCAGCGCACTGTTTTCACGTGAAATTATCTGGGACGCAACGTTTTTTAAGTTGCTTATGCATTCTTTTTCACTCACACCGAGCGTAACCTGGTTTGACAACTGATAAATGTCAGCTTTAGATTTGCTTCCTTCACCGTAAAATCCTCTGAAAGTCAAGCCGAATCTTGAACAACTTCTTGAAATTCCGCTTAACTCACCCGAAGCCTTTAACACAGGCAAATGCAACATCAAAGAAGCTCTCATTCCCGTACCCAGATTAGTAGGACATTCTGTCAGATAGCCAAGTCTTTCATCAAACGCAAATTTTAGTTTTTTACCTATTGCACTGTCGATCATATCACAGATCGAATAGGCTTCTTCAAGATTTTCTCCGACCTTTAAAACCTGAATACGTAAATGGTCTTCTTCACCTATCATAATGCTTACCGACTCGTCATCCGACATCAGCAGAATGCGACCGTCCTTATCTGCGGCAAATTTCGGACTTATACAATGACGCTCAACCATAGCATAGGTTTCAACCGACCCCAAAGATGTCATATCGATTCTTCGTAACTTTATGCCGTCAAGGTTGCAGGAAAGAATTTGTTCAGCAATCATTATATTTGTCGCGATATATTCTTCTCTTTTTAATTTCGAAGGAAAAGGAACATCAGCAAGATTTCTCGCCAACCGTACCCTGGTGCTTACAGCAACGCTTTTGTTATTATATTCATACCAAAGCATAATTTACTCCTCAAGACGCTTGATCTCATCCCTGAGAACAGCCGCCTGTTCATACTGCTCATTCTCAACCGCCATCTTCAATTTTTGTTTTAAATCACTTATTAAATCATACTTATCATCTGATTCTGAAGTAACATCATAATTTTTTGCATCGTTATAAGGTCTTTTGCCCTTGTGAACCGTGCTGCCGTGAAGTTTAAGAATTGTATCAGAAAGTTGATTCTCAAACGCAGAATAACAGTTTGCACATCCAAGTCTTCCATTAGCCTTTACCTCTTGAAAGGTTATGCCGCAACTGTCACATTTTATATTATTTTTAACCCTCGCCGTGTCGTTGAGAAACGACTGCATAATATCAAACAAATCACCGTTATCAAATTTGGCGACTTTATACGCATTAGCACACTCAGAACACAAATACGCATCCTTTACTATTCCGTTAGAAACAGAATGCAAATGAGCTGTAGCGTTATTTTTCTTACATTTTTCACAAATCATTAAATCACCTACACTTGCGACAACAACATCTGTTTTATTATTGCGGCTCTTACGCAGTCACGCAAAACAACGGGAATTTCCCGCATTACCGGTGCCGAAACAGCAGAATACATCATTTTAACAATACTTGCCTCTAAAAGGCCGCTATCGCAGCAATTATCAAGAATTACCCTTACTGTATTATCATCAATTTCATTGCCTATAACGTTGACGAGATGCATAATAGCCGACGAGCCATCCAACCTCACACGCGTTATTTTAATAAATCCACCACCGCCGCGACGGCTCTCAACCATATATCCATGTTCAGGAATAAACCTGGAAGACAAAACATAGTTAATCTGACTCGGCACACAACCGATACGCGATGCAAAATCATTTCTCTGTATCTCTGCGGTATTGTTTGACGACTCATCAAGCATACGGTTAATTTCTGCCGCTATAATATCGCTTAACCTCATAAATATACCTCTCTTCATTTTGTTTGTCTTGATTATAACACATAGGTCAAAGAAAGTCAAAGTCAAATTTTAAAATTAACAAATTATTTACATTCACCAATTTTCTAAAAGAACATATTATGCATTAGAAGACACGAAAGGAGGAACTGACACATGTGTAACGGCTTCGGCTCCGGCAACTGCTGCTGGATTATCATTCTCCTCATCATCGTTTTTAGCTGCTGCGGTGGCAACGATGGATGCGGTTGCAACAACAACGGTTGCTGCTAATTCTCCCCGTCTTAACGGTCGGCCTTTCGGTCGGCCGTTTTTATTGTTGTCAATATTTTTATACTGAAATCAATATCGTTATATTGACTTAAAACACATATTAAATATTATATAAAATATAAGTAGAATATTTTGTCGCAATGTTGTATAATGTTTGAAGATAAACAAATTAGACCGAATTTCGGTCAGACAAGAGGCGAATAATGAATTTTTTAAGACGAACTTGGGCTGAGATCGATCTTGATAATGCTCTTTTCAATTGGCAACAGATCAAAAGAATTGCCGACTCACGCTATATAATGCCGGTTGTTAAAGCCGATGCTTATGGTCACGGTGCCAATATTTTAGCAAAACTTTATGAAGAAAACGGTGCATACGGATTCGCTGTATCAAACATAAACGAAGCTATAAAACTTCGTAAGTTTGGTATAAAAAAAGATATTCTTGTACTTGGATTCACACCGATAAAGTATATAAATCAAATGTACGCTTTCAATATTACACAATGTGTTTATTGTAAAGAATACGCCGAACAACTGTCCGTTGCTGCCGCTACAAATAATTTTGTAATTAAAGCGCATTTAAAGCTTGATACGGGAATGTCCAGAATCGGTTTTGATGCAAGAACAAACTCATTAAATTCCATTGATGAAATAGAAGAATGTTTAAAGCTTCCAAACATCAATTATGAAGGAATCTTCACACATTTCTCTTCTGCCGACAGCATCGAAGCCGAGGACGTCGAATACTCGGACCTTCAATACTCGCGTTTTACGAAAACAGTTGATATACTCAAAGCAAAAGGCCATTCTTTCAAATTTATTCATTGTTGTAATTCCGCCGCCTCAGCATTAAGAAGCAGTGACAACGGTAACCTTATAAGACCCGGTATTATCCTTTACGGATCGTCTCCTTCAAACGGACTTGACCTTAAATTTGAACAACAAAACGTTATGTCGGTAAAATCAGCTGTTTCAATGGTCAAAACCATAAACGCAGGTGATTCGATAAGCTACGGACGAACCTTCACTGCAGAAAAAGATATGACCGTTGCAACGGTTCCTATAGGTTATGCAGACGGATATCCGCGAGCGATGTCTAACCGCGGATTTGTTATAATCAACGGTCAAAAAGCGCCCATTGTCGGCAGAGTCTGTATGGACCAGTTGACTGTCGACGTGTCAGATATAAAAAACGTACAGATAGGCACCGTTGTCACGGTTATCGGCAATGACGGTAAGTATTCTGTCACTTTCGACGATATTGCCGAAATAAGTAACACCATTTCCTACGAAATTATGTGCAACGTATCAATACGTATGCCAAGAGTTTATATTAAAAACAGTAAAACCGTTGAGGTTGTTTATTTAGGAGGAACTTTATGATCAAAGAACGCTACCACAATAATATCAAGGTCAGCCGTTTAGGAACAGCCAAGCCCCGTGCTTATTATGTTCCTTATGGTAGCCCCGAAGAGGCCAAAACCAACATCCGTGAGGAAAGCAGTCGCTTCAAACTTTTATCGGATTGCAAATGGGCTTTCAAGTATTTTGACTCTTATGAATATATCCCCGAAAACATTACCGATGAAAACGTAAGTCTTTCAGATTGGGATAAAATTCCGGTTCCCTCAAACTGGAATCTGCACGGTTATGATCATCCCGATTATATCAACTCTCGTTTTCCCTTCCCTCATGATATACCCAATGTTCCGAAAAACACTCCTGCAGGCGTGTATGCTATCGACTTTACCGTTCATGATGACATTGAGATTTTCAGCAAATACATAGTTTTTGAGGGCGTTGACAGTTGTGTTTACCTTTATATAAACGGTCAGTTTGTCGGTTACAGTCAAATTTCCCACCTACTTGCCGAATTTGATGTTTCTGAGTATCTCAAAAACGGTAAAAACCGTTTGACCGCTATCGTCACCAAATGGTGTGACGGTTCTTACTTAGAGTGTCAGGACAAGTGGAGAATGTCAGGTATTTTCCGTGATGTTTATCTCCTTATCCGTCCGAAAGGTCACGTCCAGGATATTCAGGTCGGTACAGTTATCTCAGAAGATTATCGAGAAGCAACCGTCAACATTGATATAGAGTCAGCAATAGCTGAGGATTCGATCGTAACTTTGTTCAATTCACTTGAAGAAAAGCTGGACTCTACCCTATTTGACGCATCGGGTCACGCTGAAATCAAGGTAAAAGACCCCAGAATGTGGAGTGCCGAGTATCCAGAGCTTTATAGGGTTATTATCGAAAGCGGCGACGAGTTTATAACAATACCTTTTGGTATGAAGTCGCAAAAAATCGAAGACGGTGTATTCTATTTCAACGGTCGCGCAATTAAGCTCAAAGGCGTCAACCGTCACGATTTCAACCACAAAAACGGTTATGTTTGCTCGGTTGCTGATATGAAGAAAGACATTATCACAATGAAGCGACACAATATAAACGCTATCCGCACCTCTCACTACCCCAACGATCCAAGATTCTACGAGCTTTGTGATGAGCTTGGAATGTATGTTATGTGTGAGGCCGACTTTGAGTGTCACGGCGTTGGTTGGCCGACCTATCATAACAGAATTTCTCCCATTAAAAGACCCGTCAGAGGTACAATTGCTGACGATCCGATGTGGGAAAATCAGATAGTCGAGCGTGTGCTTTTGATGGTTGAAAACTTTAAAAACAACACATCAATTATTTCCTGGTCAATGGGTAACGAATCGGGTTGGGGCTGTAATGTTGATAAGGCTTTACAGGAGACCAAGCGCCGCGATCCTTCGAGATTTACCCATTATGAGGCTATTATTTCGGGTTCAACCGAAACACAGATTTACCTTGACGAGATGCCTGCCTCGATTGACACACACAGCCGTATGTATTCACCGCCTGCTTGGTGTGAAAATATGATGCGTGTCTGCACCGAACAGAAATACCCCAAACCGTTTGTTCTTTGTGAATACTGTCACGCTATGGGTAACGGCCCCGGTGACCTTAAGGAATATTGGGATATAATCAATAAGTATGACTGTTTTATGGGCGGCTTTGTCTGGGAATGGTTCAATCACGGTCTGTATGCCGGCAAGGCTGATAACGGCAAACCGAAATACCTTTACGGCGGAGATTTTGGTGAAAAGTATCACGATGCAGAGTTTGTCTGTGACGGTCTTGTATCACCTGATCTTAAACCTATGCCCGGTCTTAAGGAATATAAAAACATCTTAAAGCCGTTTTTCTTGAAGCCTGTTGATCTGAATTGCGGTATTTTTGAACTGACCAACGGTTATGATTTCAGTTATCTCTCACGACTTGAAGGTAATTGGGAGTTGACTCAAAACGGTGAGGTCGTAGCCTCGGGCAACATCGGCTCATTGGCAATCCCTCCAAGAAAAACCGAACGCATTACTTTAGGTTATAATATGCCTGCAACAGGTCGTTGTTTTGTCAGAATCTGGTTCTGCTCTTACGGTAACCCTTGCATCCCCGATGGTGAAATTGTTGGTTTTGAGCAATTTGAACTCCCCACCGAGCAGGTTTTCCACGATAAAATACACTACGGTGACGTTCATTACACCGAAGACAACCTTAATGTAACTCTTTCTGCCGACCGTTTCACCTACGTTTTCAATAAGGAACAGTGCGGCTTTACCTCTTTGAAGGTCAACGGCAAGGAGCTTTTGAAAAAGGGCTTTACCTTCAACATCTGGCGAGCACCTACCGATAATGACCGCGACCAGAAAAACAAATGGTTTGCCGCCTGTCTTAATGATTCCTCCGCATACGAGCATTCTACCACCGTTTCAGAGCACGACGGAGTTGTTACCATAACCAACAACTTTGTTATGGCCGCACCCACCAAGAGACCTCATTTTGAAGTTTCTGCCGAATGGTCGGTATTCCAGGACGGCAATATTTCTCTTCACCTCAACGGTAAGGTTGGCAAGGGTATTCGCTTTGTGGCTATCAAGGATGGCGAACTTGGAGATGTTTATGACGATATGTGCAATATCATTGACTATTTTCCGAGATTCGGCTTCAATATGGAACTTGATAAATCATTTGACACGGTTGAATATTTCGGAAAGGGTCCCTATCAATCATATTGCGATATGAACCACGCCTCTTATATGGGCAAGTTCACCTCAACTCCCAAAAAGGAATTTTTTGAGTTCATCCGTCCTCAGGAAAACGGTAATCACTATAATACCGAATTTGCTTATGTTCACGATGCAAGTGGTGCAGGTATAGCCGTTATTATGGAAGATGCTCCATTTGACTTCTCAGCAATACCTTATGAGGCACACGAACTTGAAAAATACAAGCATAATTTCGAATTACCCGAATCAAATAAAACGGTTTTCTCTGTTGACTATAAGATGAGCGGCCTTGGTTCCAACTCTTGCGGTCCTCTTCTTATGGATAAATACCGCATGAACGATAATGAATTCACCTTCAATATCCGTATCGTTCCCACCGACAAACAATTAAAGTTCCCCGAAGATATTTAAGTTTTTTAAACCAAAAGCTCCCGACGTATCGTCGGGAGCTTTTGGTTTAAAATTCAACTATTTCACGCAAATTATTAACCAGATAGTCTGCGCCTGCATTTTTTAATTCTTCTTTGGAGCCGAATCCATAAAGAACACCAACCGATGCAATACCGTTTGCTTTGGCTCCTTCAATATCGTGATATCGGTCACCTATCATTACAATTTTTGATTTATCCAATATGTTAAGATGTTCAAGCGCATAAGCAATAACCTTATCTTTAGTGTTTCTTGTTTCATCAAATGTTGCAGCGGCAACAAAATCAAAATACTTTAAAAGATCAAAATGTTTTAATATTTTTAAAGTAAACTCCTCGGGTTTAGACGTTGCAATAACTAAAGTTTTTTCTGCATCTTTTAGAGTTTGCAACATATCATAAACGCCATCATAAACCTCATTTTCAAATAAACCCTTAACTCTGAACGTTTCTCTGTAAAATTCAGTCGCCCTAAGGCTGTCTTCGTGAGAAAAACAGTAGAATTCAGCGAAGCCCTTGACCAAAGGAGGACCTATAAACTTTAAAAGAGTTCGTTTGTCTTCAACTTCTATACCAAATTTATTCAAAGCATAAACAACCGAATTGGTTATTCCTTCGCTCGGGTCGGTCAAAGTACCGTCAAGATCAAATAATAAAACATCAAACATGCATACACCTCAAGAACATACTAACACAAAACCCTTCGGAAATCAATCCGAAGGGTTTAAAATCAGTCTTTAAAGAATTCTTTAACTTTATCAAAGAAGCTCTTGCGTTTTTTATAGCAAGAATCTCCGGCTGATTCTTCAAATTTTTTAAGAAGGTCTTTTTGCGAATTGTTAAGGTTTCGAGGAATTTCAACAATAATCTTAACGTACTGGTCACCACGACCCGAATAATTAAGTCTTTGAACACCTTTACCTTTAAGTTTAAACTCGTCGCCGGGTTGTGTTCCCTCGTGAATGGTAAATTTAACCTTGCCGTCAAGAGTAGGAACAACAATGTCGGCACCTAAAGCAGCCTGTGTGAATGAGACAGGTATTTCACAAAAAATATCAAATCCGTCACGAATGAAAATAGGATGCGGACGAACCGAAATATTAACATGAAGGTCACCAGCAGGACCACCGTTTACCCCCATATCACCGCCGCCGCGAAGATTAATATACTGTCCGTCATCTACACCTGCAGGAATATTGATCTCACGCTCGGTAGTTCTGCGAACACGTCCTTTACCGTTACAAACCTTACAAGGATGATCAATCTTTTTACCCGTACCGCGACACGAATCACAAGCACGTGTAGTCTGCATCGTACCAAAAGGTGTACGCTGATTAACGTAAATCTGACCCGTACCGTTACAGGTCGGGCAGGTCGAAGCAGTATGGCCTTTTTCGCATCCGTTACCGCCACATTCGGCGCAGTTCTCAATCCGAGTAACCTTGATCTTCTTGTTACATCCTTTAGCCGCCTCTTCAAAGGTCAAAATAACCGACGTAGATGTATCGGCACCCTTGCGAGGAGCATTAGGATTAGCTCTTCTTCCACCGCCGAAACCACCGCCAAAGAAACTGCCGAATATGTCTCCAAGGTCACCGAAATCGCCAAAACCACCATTAAATCCGCCACCGAAGCCACCGCCGCCGGCACCGTAGTTGGGGTCAACACCTGCGTGACCGAACTGATCGTATCGTGACTTCTTTTCAGGGTCGGACAAAACCTCATTAGCCTCGTTTATTTCCTTGAATTTCTGCTCAGCTTCAGCATCACCGGGATGAAGATCGGGATGATACTTTTTAGCCATCTTACGATAGGCTTTCTTAATTTCGTCTTCACTCGCGCTCTTGTCAATACCAAGCACTTCGTAATAATCTCTTTTGTCTGCCAAAAGTTACAACTCCTCAGTTAAATGCGAGGAAACATCAAACACGAACTCCCTCGCACTATGTAAGAATACAGTTTACGGATGCCAAAACACCCGTAAACCGCATTACAGTATCAATTATTTCTTAGTATCGTCAACATCGGTAAAGTCGGCATCATAAACGTTGTTAGGATCACCGTTACCGCCCATATCTCCGGGAGCACCTGCACCTGCATTCTGACCTGCGGCATCCTGAGCAGCCTTATAAACCTTTTCAGAAACGGCATATACCTTTTTCTGAAGATCCTCCTGCTTAACCTTAATAGCCTCGTTATCGGTACCTTTGAGTGCCTCTTTAAGTGCGTCGCAAGCGCCCTGGATGTCGGTCTTTTCGGCATCGGTCAACTTATCACCGAAATCGGCAATAGTCTTTTCGGCAGTATATACCAACTGGTCGGCATTATTTCTGAGATCAGCCTCCTCACGGCGCTTCTTATCCTCTGCAGCATACTGTTCAGCTTCTTTAACAGCCTTATCAATATCTTCCTTGGACATATTGGTCGAAGAAGTAATGGTAATAGACTGCTCTTTACCGGTGCCGAGATCCTTAGCAGAAACGTTTACTATACCGTTAGCATCGATATCAAAAGAGACCTCGATCTGAGGAATTCCGCGGGGCGCAGGAGCAATTCCGTCAAGATGGAATACGCCGAGCGTTTTGTTGTCCTGGGCGAACTCACGCTCACCTTGAAGAACGTGAATCTCAACCGAAGTCTGACCGTCAGCAGCGGTCGAGAAAACCTGACTCTTCTTGGTCGGAATAGTAGTGTTACGGTCGATGACTTTGGTGCAAACGTGACCCATAGTCTCAATACCAAGAGACAGCGGAGTAACGTCAAGAAGCAACAGACCCTTAACATCACCACCGAGAACACCGCCCTGAAGCGCAGCACCCAAAGCTACGCACTCATCGGGATTGATACCCTTGAACGGCTCACGGCCGATAAACTTCTTAACAGCTTCCTGGACAGCAGGAATACGGCTGGAACCGCCAACCATCAAAACCTTATTGATCTCAGAGGTAGAAAGACCCGAATCGGACAAAGCCTGGCGAACGGGGCCCATAGTAGCCTCAACAAGATCAGCAGTAATTTCATTAAATTTTGCTCTGGTCAAAGTACCTTCATAGTGCTTAGGGCCGGTTGCATCAACGGTAATAAAGGGAAGATTGATATCGGCAGTAGTCATACCCGAAAGGTCGATCTTAGCTTTTTCGGCAGCCTCTTTAATACGCTGCATAGCCATCTTATCGCCCGACAGATCAATACCGTTCTGCGCCTTGAAATCAGCAACAATCCAATCCATTACACGCTGGTCAAAATCATCACCGCCGAGACGGTTGTTGCCTGCGGTAGCAAGAACCTCCTGAACACCGTCGCCCATTTCGATAATCGAAACGTCGAAGGTACCGCCGCCAAGGTCGTAGACCATAATCTTCTGATCGTCTTCCTTGTCAACGCCAAAAGCCAAAGCAGCAGCAGTAGGCTCATTGATAATTCTCTTAACGTCAAGACCTGCAATTTTACCTGCGTCCTTAGTTGCCTGACGCTGTGCATCGGTAAAGTAAGCAGGTACAGTAATGACAGCCTCGGTCACGGGAGCACCGAGATAAGCTTCTGCATCGGCCTTGAGTTTCTGAAGAATAATAGCAGAAATTTCCTGAGGAGTATAGTTCTTACCGTCAATATTTACGTTATAAGAAGCACCCATCTCTCTCTTAATAGAAATAACGGTTCTGTCGGGGTTGGTAATAGCCTGACGCTTTGCAACCTGACCTACCATTCTCTCACCGGTCTTGGAGAAAGCAACAACCGACGGAGTAGTTCTGGCACCTTCTGCGTTAGGAATTACAACGGCTTCGCCGCCTTCCATAACTGCAACACAAGAGTTAGTAGTACCAAGGTCGATACCTATAATTTTTCCCATAATAAAAACCTCCAAATAAGTTTAAATACAATTTATAATCAAGACAAAAGCCTTAATACATTAGTTTGCAACCTGAACCATAGCAGGTCGAATAACGGTTTCACCGAACATATATCCTTTTTGCAAAACGTTGCAAATGGTATTCTCACCAAAGTTCTCATCTTCGACGTGCATTACTGCCTCATGGAACTTCGGGTCAAATGTCTCGCCAACAGCTCCAATCTCTTTTAATCCGAGTTCTTTAACAGCGTCAGTCAGCATTTTGACAATCATCTCAACGCCTTTGGCATAGTCGGCACTGTCTCTGTCGGCGGCATTGGCTCGGTCAACGTTATCAAATACCGGCAACAATTTCTTTAATAGATTAGCAGACGTGAATTCAGCAGCAGAAAGTCTCTCTTTCTCAGTGCGACGTTTAAAGTTATCAAACTCCGCGGCAGTACGTAATAAAAGATCTTTCTGTTGTTCAATTTCGGCACGTAACGAAGCTATTTCGTCAGCGGTCGAATCCTTTTTCGACTTTTTTGCTTTTTCCTCAACTTCAGGTGTCTTACCCTCGGTTGATTTAGTTTTCTTCTCAGCCAAAAAATTCATTCCTTCCATTTATACTTAACCGTAAAACGGTATAAAACAAATTATTCCTCTAAATCTCTCATAGCCTGAGTCATAACACTGCCAAGTTTTAAAGCAAAATACTCAACACTTGGCACCAACTGCTCATACGCCATTCTGACAGGACCTATCACACCGATACGACCAATATCCTTATCGCCTAAGCGATATTTAGCAACTACAAGGCTCGAGTGCCGAAGTGCCTCAATATCGGTCTGATCACCAAATACTATTTCAATATCATCACGGGTATTAGTCAATAACGGAAACAACTTATCCTGTTGCGTCAAAAGTGTTAACAGAGACCGTGAATCATAATCATTGCCGTAACATTTGAGTACATTTGATTCACCTTTAACGTGAACGCTCTTTGATTGAAGTTCTTCGACCATTTCAAATACGCTTGAAAGTAAAGGCATCAAAAACAATGACAGATCGCCCGTTCGCGAAACCAAGGCCTGTAAAAAAACAGGAGAAAACTTAATTAGCTCAGTACCGACAATATAATACGAGACCAGCTTTTCAAAGTGAGACAGCGCGTCTGGAGCGAGATTAAATGCACTTCTGCATATTCTGCTTCGCGCAATTCCGTCAGAAGTTATCAACAACAGTAAGACCGTTCTGCGACCCATCGATAAAACGTTTACTCTTTTAACAAACGTCTCCTCTTTTGTGACAGTAGCCATTAAAGTAGGAAAACCGGTAAGGTCAGATAATAACTGACCTGCAACCGAAGCAAGATTCTCAGGGTCTTTCGCCGCATCGTTCAACATATTATCGATAATCAGCTGAAGATCGTAAGGAACTTCCCTTCGGTTCATCAACTTTTCAAAATAAAAACTATAACCGAAGCTTGTCGGTTGACGTCCTGCCGAAGTATGCGGTTGACAAAGGTAACCGAGATCGCAAAGTTCACTCATCTCGTTACGAAGAGTTGCAGGAGAAACGCCGAGACCCGTAAGTTCCAACAAAGACTTTGAACCAACAGGCTCACCCGTCTTAATATAATATTTGATCAACGAACCAAGTATTATCTTTTTACGGTCACTTAATTCCATCCTCTCACCTCTTGTTATCAATTTAGCACTCTGACACTTCGAGTGCCAACAACTATATATTATCACAATTTTTAAGTTTGTCAATAGTTTTTGCAAAATTATTTTAAAATTTCTTTGACTTTCTCTGACCTTGACGATAACATATTAAACAATTGATTCAACCGATGGTTTAGATTGACAACCGAATTAGTTTGTGCAATAATAATTACCGTTCTCAACATTAAGTTTCAGGCGGTGATTTAATTGGTTTTGTCAATCCCCGATATGCACACACATTCGGAGTACTCTCACGATTCAAAATGCAAAATTGAGGATATGATGCGTTCACAAATCGAAAAAGGCACCAATATCTTTGCCGTAACCGACCATTTTGATTCATATTGTTATAACGATTATGACATTTTCACGCCCATAAAAAAGGCCTATGATACTGTGGCGCAACTCAATAAACTACACCACGGCGAATGTCAGCTTCTTGCAGGAATAGAGATAAGTGAGGCCTTTTGGCATCCTGATATTTATGAAAAAATCAAGTATTACCTTGATTTTGATGTGATTATCGGCTCGGTGCATTGCTTAAGAAGTAAATACTACACGGGTGCGTACAGCGGTTTTGATTTTTCGAAACCGTCTCAGGCAGTATTAAATGAGTTGCTTGATTTGTATTTTGACGATGTGCTGACAATGTTAGATTTTATGGATTTTGATATTCTGGCGCACCTCACCTGCCCTTTGAGATATATTATCGGACATTATCACCGCGAAGTTGATATATCACGTTTCATCCCAAAAATCCATAAAATTCTTGATGTTATTATTGACAGAAACATCGCGCTTGAGGTCAACACATCCTCATTCGATTTATTTAATGATTTTATGCCTACCACCAATATTATCAAAATGTATTACGATAAAGGCGGCCGATTGATAACTTTGGGCTCAGACGCTCATATCATTGAGAGAGCATCCATAAACTTTGATAAAGCCGTAAAAGTTTTGAAGGAAATCGGTTTTGATGGTGTTTACTACTATAAAAAAAGAAAGCCACATAAAATCAATATTTAAGCAAAATTTTAAAGCACTTCAACCCCGTGATTGAAGTGCTTTAAAATTATTTATACGACTCTATTTTTTTGATTAAATATCGACCGACATCGTGATTGTATTTTACCAAAGACCTGACAGTTTGCTCATTGCATTTCAAATAGCTACCGTCAGTTTCAAAAGTAAAATCACCGTCATAGCCCATCTCGGCCAACGCTTTACAGACACTGTCCCAATTAATTGTACCGATATTAGGCGTTTCGGGAATCATATGGGTATCAAGTCGGGTATCATTATCATGGATGTGCAGACATTTTACACGGTGTCCTAATGCCTTTAAAACACCTGCCGGCGACTGACCAACAAGGTTTGTGTGACCCACATCAACGCAGGCAACAATATAATCACTGTTCAGAGAATCTAAATACTCAATATGTTCCTCAGGTCTTGAACAAACACTCGGTACACAATGACCCAGAACGGGTCCGACGGCAAATTTCCATTGGAACAGGTTTTCGATTGCTATCTTTATACCAAACTTTTCAGCATAAGGAATGAGTAACTTATAAAAATTATAATTTAACTCTTTCAGCTTTTCGGGTGCACCATAGTCGTTATAATTGATGTGAAGGTTGGGATGCACAACGATAGCCTTTGCCTCAACCGTTGCGGCAATTTCCATACCTTTAACAATAAGCTTAAAGGCTTCTGCTGTTTCTTCGGTACTGTCATAGGATGTGGGATAATATGCGTGAGCCTGATTGATAACCAATCCCTTAGAATCAACATATTCCTTTATTTCCTTGGCTTTTTTTAAATAATCATCGCCAATAAAATAACCGTTTTCTTCTTTGACAGACTTGCACAGAGTCAGATCGATAGCATCAAATCCTGCCTCGGCATAAATATCTATCGTTTTTATAAGACCGAACTTTTCTTCGATACAGTGCGTGTTAATACCAAGAAGCATACTTTATACCTCCATTCAAAATACAATTACATATTACTTCAATATCACCACAAAAACAAGCAGAATTTCAAATGTGAGTAAAAATATCAAACTTTGTTAATTTTTTTAATAAGTTTTGCATTTTTATTATGTTAAAATATTGACAAACTGATAATTTTGTAGGATAATAAAGCTATATGTTTTTTAGGAGATGAACTCATGGGACTTACTATTGCACAAAAAATCATTAAAGCTCACCTTGTCGATGGCGAAATGATCCCCGGTTCTGACGTCGGTCTTAAAATCGACCAGACCCTGACCCAGGACGCTACCGGCACAATGGCTTACCTCGAATTTGAGGCTATGGGCGTTGACCGTGTCAAGACAGAGCGTTCGGTTGCTTATATCGACCACAACACTCTGCAAACCGGCTTTGAAAACGCCGATGACCACAGATTTATTCAGTCTATTGCCAAAAAGCACGGCATTTACTATTCCCGTCCCGGTAACGGTATCTGCCATCAGGTTCACCTTGAGCGTTTCGGCAAACCCGGTAAAACACTTATCGGTTCTGACTCACATACTCCGACAGGCGGCGGTATCGGTATGCTTGCAATCGGCGCAGGCGGTATGGACGTTGCCGTTGCAATGGGCGGCGGCGCATACTACATCCCGATGCCCAAAATGATCAGAGTAAACCTTACCGGTAAACTTTCACCTTTTGTTTCTGCAAAAGACGTTATCTTAGAGGTTCTTCGCATCCTCACTGTTAAGGGTGGCGTTGGCTACATAGTTGAATACGCCGGCGAAGGTGTTAAGACCTTGTCGGTTCCCGAACGTGCAACCATCACCAATATGGGTGCAGAATTGGGTGCTACAACCTCGATCTTCCCTTCTGATGAAATCACAAAGGCTTTCCTCAAGGCACAGAACCGTGAGGACGACTTTACTGAACTGTCAAGCGACGCAGATGCAGTTTACGATAAGGAAATTTCTATAGACCTGTCATCACTCGAGCCTTTGGCAGCAATGCCCCATATGCCCGATAACGTTAAGAGTATCACAGAGATCGGCAAAATGAAGGTTGATCAGGTGCTTATCGGTAGCTGTACCAACTCTTCACTTTACGATATGCTGAAAGTTGCTGCTATTTTGGACGGAAAAACGGTCGATCCTTCCGTTTCGGTCGGTATCGCACCGGGAAGTAAGCAGGTATTTAATATGTTGGCAGATTGCGGTGCTTTATCCAAGCTCATTGCCGCAGGTGCCCGTATTTTGGAATGTGCTTGCGGACCTTGTATCGGTATGGGTCAATCACCCAACTCCAAGGGTATCTCTTTGAGAACCTTCAACCGTAACTTTGAGGGTCGTTCAGGTACTGCCGATGCAGGTGTTTACCTTGTCAGCCCCGAAACCGCCGCTGCGGCCGCACTGACCGGATATCTCACCGATCCCAGAACCCTCGATGCAGATATCGAAAGCATTACATTGCCCGATAAGTTCCTTATCAACGACAATATGGTTGATGCACCTGCCTCGGTTGAGGAAGCCGCTTCGGTTGAAATCCTCCGCGGACCCAACATCAAACCTTTCCCTAAAACCGAGCCGTTGTGGGAGAATATCGAAGCCAAGGCGATACTCAAGGTTGGTGACAACATCACCACCGACCACATTATGCCTGCAGGCGCAAAGATCCTCCCCTACCGTTCCAATATTCCTTACCTCTCAAACTTCTGCTTCACCCGTTGCGATGAACAATTCCCCGAGAACTGCAAAAAAGAAGGTAAAGGAATCATCATCGGCGGTGAAAACTACGGACAGGGTTCATCCCGTGAGCATGCCGCCCTTGTTCCCCTTTATCTCGGAATAAAAGCCGTCGTTTCCAAGTCATTTGCACGTATTCACGCTGCAAACCTTATCAATGCAGGCATTCTTCCCTTAACCTTCAAGAACGCCGAAGACTATGATAAAATTACTCAGTTCGACGAGTTGGAATTACCCGAAATCAGAGATCGCATCGCCAATGAAAAGACGGTTATTCTTAAGAATAAGACCACTAACGAAGAATATGAGGTCATCCCCCAACTTTCTGGTCGTTCGAGAGACATTATTCTTGCAGGCGGTCTGCTAGGTTACACTAAAGAATCTTCAAAATAATTAAAGCGAGGTAAATACAATGGATATGACAAAAATCAACGAAGCTGTTGCTTCATTTGAGAAACTTCTTATTGCTCAGCAGGAAAGAGCCGAAAGAATCAAGCAGGACAAGGATTTTGTGGACTACGACGCACTCGATAAGCTTATTATCGGTGTTTGCGGCGGTGACGGCATCGGTCCCGTTATCACTCACGAAGCAGAGCGTGTACTCCGTTTCCTTTTGGCTGACGATGTTGCAGCCGGTAAGATCGTTTTCAACGAAATCGACGGACTCACTATCGAAAATCGTGCTGCAGTCGGCAAGGCTATCCCCGATGACGTTTTGGCCGAGCTTAAAAAGTGCCACGTCATTCTTAAAGGCCCTACCACCACTCCCCGAGCAGGTGATCCGTGGCCCAATATTGAAAGCGCCAACGTTGCAATGCGTAAAGAGCTTGACCTTTTTGCTAACCTTCGTCCCGTTCGCGTTCCCGAGCAGGGCATTGACTGGACCTTCTTCAGAGAGAACACCGAGGGCGGTTATGCAGTTGGCTCTCAAGGCTTGCACGTAACCGACGACCTGGCAATTGACTTTGTTGTTGCGACTACCGAAGGCTGCGAGAGAATCGCTCGTCTTGCTTATGAGTACGCAAGAAAGAACAAGAAGGAACGTGTTTCCATTATCACCAAGGCCAACGTTATCAAAACTACCGACGGTAAATTCCTAAAGATCGCACAAAAAATAGGCGAAGAATATCCCGAGATCATCACCGACGACTGGTACATTGATATTACTACCGCAAAGCTCATCGACGAGAAGCGTCGCAGAGACTTTAAGGTGTTCGTTCTCCCCAACCTTTACGGCGATATCATCACCGACGAGGCTGCTGAATTCCAGGGCGGTGTTGGTACCGCAGGCAGTGCCAATATCGGTAAGAAGTACGCAATGTTCGAGGCTATCCATGGCTCTGCGCCGAGAATGGTGCTTGAAGGCCGCGACAAGTTTGCTGATCCTTGCTCGATGCTCCGTGCCGCAGTTATGCTGCTTTCGCACATTGGTAAGCAGGCTGAGGCTGACCTTTTAGAAAAGGCTCTTGACATCTGTATGTACACCGAGAAGAAGATGTCCATCACAGGCCGTGATACCGGTTGCACCTGCACCGAATTTGGCGACTATGTAATGGAAACCGTTAAAAAGTTGGCTGAATAACCCTTACAAAATCAATAGATAAGGAGTTCAAAAAAATGAATAAGAGCAGAAGTGTTTCGAGTTCGGTAATTAAACGTTTACCGCGATATCACCGCTTTTTAGGCGATCTGCGCTCAAAAGGTATGTATAGAATATCTTCCAAAGAACTCTCGGAACGTATGGGACTTACAGCCAGTCAGATAAGACAGGACCTTAACTGCTTCGGCGAGTTCGGACAGCAGGGTTACGGTTATAACATTGAACTTTTGCAGGAAGAGATTGGCAAGATTTTAGGTCTCAACAGTCCTAAACGAGCCATTCTGATTGGAGCGGGTCACATGGGCAAGGCACTTGCCATGCACTTTGATATGACGTCTAAAGGCTTCGACCTTATCGGCATTTTCGACGTGAAACCTTCTCTTTGCGGTCAGACTGTTCGTGATCTTCCGATACACAGTATGGAGCGTCTTGACGAATTCTGCCGTGAAAACAAGCCCGATATGGCTATTCTTTGTATACCGCGCAGCGCCGCACACGATGTTGCCGACACTTTAGTCAAACTTGGCATCAAGGGGTTCTGGAACTTTACCCACTATGACCTTTCGGTTGACTTCCCCGGCATTTGCGTTGAAAATGTCCACTTGAGTGACAGTTTGATGACCCTATGCTACAACATTAACAGAATAGATAACTAAAATATACTGCCGTATAACTTTTAAAGCTATACGGCAGTTATTTTTATGTTTTCAGGTTATAATGGTAATTGAACGTTAAAAAGCAAAACCTTCCCTCATTCTACAATCATTTTAATAGAAAAAAAGGACAAAAGGTGTATCAAATGTTGTCAATTATTATTCGTACCATTATAGTTTATGCTATAGTAATATTCTCAATACGCCTTATGGGCAAACGTCAGATAGGAGATTTACAACCCTCTGAATTAGTCATAACTATTCTAATATCCGAAATAGCCGCAATGCCGATACAAAACACTTCAATGCCACTCCATCTTGGAATCATAGCCACTTTAACTTTAGTGCTTCTTGAGATATTCACATCGTTTATAGCAATGAAATATATCAACATACGAAAACTGATATACGGAACTTCTGCTGTAATAATCAACAACGGTGTTATTGATCAAAAAATGCTTCGTCGTTTAAGAATCACAGGTCCTGATCTGATCGAAGTATTAAGAAATCAAGAAATATTTGATCTGAAACAAGTAGCCTATGCTATCTTAGAAACCAACGGCCAATTAAGTGTACTGTTAAAACAAGAATACCAAAACGCTTGTGTCAACGACCTAAAAGGTATAACAACCCCTGCAACATTACCGTATCTTATAATCAGTGACGGAAAACTACTGAAACACACGATAAAAGACATCGGACTTACAAGCAAGATTATTTCTAATGAACTTAAAAATAAAAGAATTGAGATAAAAGACGTATTTATAATGACTTATGAGCAAACCGGCGCATTTAACGTAATCAAAAAGACCGATTAAGATGCCAATTTAAGTCTCAATCTCAATTTATCGCTTATCATGGCAATAAATTCCGAATTGGTCGGTTTCCCGCGATTAGTATGCACTGTATAACCGAAATACAAATTAAGAACGTCGATATCTCCCCTGTCCCACGCAACTTCAATAGCATGTCGTATGGCACGTTCAACCCTTGAAGAGGTTGTATTGTGTTTCTTAGCTACCGTCGGATATAAAAGTTTGGTAACAGAATTTATATACTCAGTATCCTTGACCGATAACAAAATTGCATCACGAAGATAATGATAACCTTTGATATGTGCAGGTACACCAATTTGATGTATTATTTCGGTAATCATCATTTCAAGATCTGAATCGGTCAAGGGAGCGTTATTGTTTATAAACATCTCAGGTTTTTGTATTCTTCCACACATCTGTAAAATACGTTCAGCAAGCACAGAGTAATCAAACGGCTTAATAAAGAAGTATGCCGCACCTGCCGATAAAGCCTCCGACTCCAATCTTGGACTACCGTAGCTCGATATAACAAAATACAACGGATCAACACCATTATTGTCGCTGAATAACTTTTTCATAATACCAACTGCATCAATGTTAGGTAAGAATATATCCGAAAGTATAACATCAGGGCGCACTCTTTCGGCACATTCAAGTAATATACGCCCGTCTTTTGGGCACACCGATGCCTCCATTCCGTAAGAATTGATAACACTCGCACAATTTTGACCAAATTCTGTGCTATCATCTGCAATTAATACACTGATTTTCTTTTCCAATTGTCATTCCTCCTGTTTTTGTTGGACTCTGTGCCATATTTTACCATTTATTACCACAAAATGCAAGAGTGAAAATAGTGAAAAAATGTAATATTTTGTCGAATTGCACCTAAAATCAACAAAACAATGTTACATCGGTTGACTCTGAACTTAAATATATGTATAATACAACAAATGGAGGTCTTGAAAATGAGTTGCACCTTATATTTAATTCGTCATGGACAAAGTTTAGGTAACGTTGCCAAAGCATTCCTGGGCCATACTGACCTGGATCTTTCCGAACTTGGATACCGTCAGGCGGAATGCACAGCAAAATTTTTGATACAGCGAAAAATAGATACTGTTTACTCAAGCGATCTTTTAAGAGCATACAACACTTGTAGCGAATATTTAAAACTAAGTAACAAAACCGCTATTAAAGACCAAAACCTTCGTGAAATATTTGCAGGCAGTTGGGAAAATAACACCTTTGACACATTACAAACTGTTTTTAACGATACATACTCTGTATGGCTCAACGATATAGGTAACGCACATCCAAATGACGGTGAACCTGTAAAAGATCTAACTCAACGAGTTATAAAATGTATTACTAAAATTGCCGAAGAAAACGACGGAAAAAGTGTGGCAATATTCACACACGCAACGGTTATTCGATCATTCTTTAACTACGCTTACGGAAATAGTGCCGACAGTATGAAAAATCTCAGATGGGCAACCAATGCCTCGGTATCAATAGCTGAATTTGATAACGGAAAGTTTAGCGTTATAGATTACAGTATAGACGATTTTCTATCTGATTTAAAAACAAGCTTCCCTGCCAACGTTTAAAAAGTAAAAAGAGATTGCAACGGAGTGCAATCTCTTTTTAAATATATAACGATTTTAAACTATTGCATCTTATGGTGCTACAGTTAAATAAACTGCAAAAACTAGTTCTGCTTTTCCTCGTGATACTCTTTTTCGGTATTAACATTCCAGATATTATCCTTACGTGTATCACCCGACAGTATATTTTTAACCGTTTCAAATGCTGTGCACATACTGTGGTCGATATTATTATAACGGTGCTGTCCGTTACGTCCAACACAGAAAAGATTCGGTATGGTATCAAGATACTTCCGTAGAACATCTATGTGTTCATAGGTGTCGAAATATGCCGGATAAGCCTTTTTCACACGTTCAACGTGCGAATCTAAAACGTCATCTTCTTGGCTTATCAGTCCCATTGTAACCATTTCCTTAACCGCCATCTGTGCAAACTCTTCATCAGTTTTAGACCACATTGAGTCGCCTTCATCACAGAAATATTCAAGACCCAGCCAAACATTATGCTCGATATCCTTGACCATATACGGAGACCAGTTATTATAAATCTGAAAGCGTCCCATTTTAACGTTACGGTCGTGAACGTATACCCAATTATCGGGAACAATATTTCCAATAGTTTTTGTCTTGGTTTTATTGTGAATTTTAAGTTTTTTTACCAACACACCGACCGTCATATAATCACGGTACGGCAGTCCTTCGGCAATTTCCAAAATTTCTTCGGGAACGTCGTTCATTCCCAAGACGAGGTCTTTCACAGGCATTGATGAAATAATATAATCTCCCTCAATAAAGGTCTCTTCCCCATCTTTTACATAAACCAATCCTTTAACATTGCTGTCGCCAGATTTTAAGACTTTAATAACCTTGGCGTTCTTAATGATTTTTCCGCCGAGACACTCAAACTCTGAGGCCGTAATATCCCAAAGCTGACCTGGACCAAATTTTGGATAAGCAAACTCTTCAATTAAAGAGGTTTCAACCTTACGGTTCTTCTTATTGAATATCTTACCGAAAACATCCTTTAAAACCGCCTTAACAGAAAGGCCTTTGACCCTTTGAGCGCCCCATTCGGGAGAAATTTCACTAGGGTGTCTGCCCCACAGATTCTCGGTGTAGTTTTCAAAGAACATAGTATAAAGCTTTTTACCAAATCTATTTATATAAAAATCTTCCAGCGAATTTTCTTTGCGCTTAAAAATCAAGCTCTTCAAATAACTGAATCCGACAACGACCGTTGTTCCGAATCCCATATTCTTAATGGTTTCAAATTTGAGTGAAATAGGATAATCAAAGAATTTCGAATCAAAGAAAATACGCGACAAACGATTTCTGCGAAGCATAACACGATCTGTCTTTTCGGGGTCGGGGCCACCTTTTAAAACGGTTGATGTTCTGCCCAAAGCTATATCATCATACGGCATCGAACCTTGAGTTGGAAGCATTTTCTCCCACCATTCGTTGACTTCGGGGACCTTAGAAAAGAAACGGTGACCGCCCATATCCATACGGTTACCCTTGTAATTCACCGTCCTGGAAATACCACCGAAGCAGTTCCCTTCTTCAAAAACTACAACTTCAAAATCGCGAGACTTGTTAAGAAGCTCATAAGCCGCCGTAAGACCCGAAGGCCCTGCGCCAATAATCAATACTTTTTTCATAAATTCAAATCAGCACTAACGCGCCGAACCTTTCAAAAGTAATTATAATGGTAATTGAAAGTTGAAATTGTACTAAAAGTGCAATTTCAACACCAAATCAAAGATTTGGTAACAAATTATCAAAGAAAATTTGACAACGACCATTGCAATGATGTAGAAAACAATCAAATTTCTTAAAATTTGATTGTTTAAAAGCTGATAAATCAGCTTTTGTGGAAGCGCAAAGCGTTTCCACGTTCTATAATCATTATAAATGTATTATACCAAACCAAACACGTCATTTCAATGACCTAAGCATAATTATTAAAAGAAAAATCCGAAACGGACAAAAGTCCGTTTCGGATTTTGGTGCGAGTGACGGGACGAATCTTTGCTTCGCAAATCTTCCCCGCTCGACGACCACTCCGCAATGCTCGTGGTACCCGTCTTCGCGACAGCCAACTAAAAAACAGTCCACAGGACTGTTTTTCTTAACGTCGTCTGCCCTCTTAGGCTTCAAGTCCCGTCACAAATAATCAAAAAAAATCCAAAACGGACAAAAGTCCGTTTCGGATTTTGGTGCGAGTGACGGGACTTGAACCCGTACGTCGTGGACACACGCCCCTCAAACGTGCCTGTCTGCCAGTTCCAGCACACTCGCAAATATGAGCG
>JAGBXM010000013.1 GCA_017629275.1 Clostridia bacterium | reverse complement strand
TTCGTGCTTACACCGGTGATCAGATGATCCTCGACGGTCCCCACAGAAAGGGTGACCTCCGCCGTGCACGTGCCGGCGCACAGAACATCGTTCCTAACTCTACCGGCGCTGCAAAGGCTATCGGTCTTGTTATCCCCGAACTCAACGGCAAGCTCATCGGCTCTGCTCAGCGTGTTCCCACCTGCACCGGTTCTACCACCATTCTTGTTGCAGTTGTTAAGGGTAAGGACATCACTGTTGACGGCATCAACGCTGCTATGAAGGCTGCTGCTTCCGATTCCTTCGGCTACAACACCGAGGACATCGTTTCTTCTGATATCATCGGCATGACCTACGGTTCTTTGTTCGATGCTACTCAGACCATGGTTGCTAAGATCGACGATGACACCTATCAGGTACAGGTTGTTTCCTGGTATGACAACGAGAACTCTTACACCAGCCAGATGGTTCGTACCATTAAGTACTTCGCAGAGATCTAATTTCAGATTTTTCCGAAACGACACCGACCTTTGTCCTTTGGACAAGGGTCGGTTTTTTGTGTCGTTTGAGGTCTATTGGTTGGGATACCTTTCGGGAGGGCGCAGAGGCCCTCCCCTACGAGAGGGATTTTGCATTTGTGGGTTGGGGATTTTGATTTATGTGGTGGTTGGGGTTGACATTGTGAAGTGAGGGGTGTAAAATCTATTTGAAATAAGCCCTTTGAAGGGTGAAATTACATTGGATTGTTGAATATTTACATACGTTCGGTGGGCGTGTGACGGTTCGGCAGTTCAGGGAGGTAATAAAAATGGCAAAAAGAATATTATTTCAGGGTGATTCGATAACCGACGTGGGACGTTCGCGTGACAATCTTGCCGATGTCGGCAGGGGCTATCCGTTGCTTATTAAAGCACAGCTGGGTGCTGAATATCCCGAGGAGTACGAGTTCATAAATAAGGGTGTCAGCGGCAACCGTATCGTTGACCTTTATGCCCGTATCAAGAAGGATTTCATAAATCACAAACCTGATTATGCAAGTATTTATATCGGTGTGAACGATGCCTGGCACGAGATAAACGATAAGAACGGTGTCGACACTTTGAAGTTCGAAAAGATATACGAAATGATGCTTGAGGAGATATATGCGGCCTGTCCCGACATTAAGCTTATCATAATTGCACCTTATGTTCTTGAAGGCCCTGCAACCTCTAACACCGAGACAATTCCCGACCGTTGGAGCCGTTTTCAAGTCGACGTGGCCGAAAAGGCTGCCGTTTGCAAGAAAATTGCCGAAAAGTACGGCCTGCCGCTTATCGAGCTTCAGCCCGTATTCGATGAGGCTGCCAAAAAAGCCCCCAATGCTTATTGGACTCCCGACGGTGTCCACCCTACCGCTATGGGTCACGAGCTTATCAAGAATCTGTGGCTTGAAGCATTCGATTTGATTAAATAATATAGTATAGTATAGCAAATTTCAGACCCCTTGAGTTTTGACTCAAGGGGTCTGATTTTGCGATGAATTTACAATAAAATGCTTTACAATACAAGAAAAAAGTGCTAATATGAGTATAGCAAAATCGGATTTTGGGGTATCTTTATGAAAATTTTATTTGCTTCGGATATGTCGTTTAACTATATTGAGCAGTTGCCGACCGTTGAAAAAGCCAAAACGGCTATGAGTGAGGCCGCGGCCGAATTTAAAAAGGCCGATTTCACAATGCTTAATCTTGAAAATATTTTCGGTGACCGAGAAACGGGAACACCTATTGTAAAATCGGGGCCCAACCTTATTTCGAGTGATGAATTTATCCATTTTGTCGACGCGTTGTCCCCGACCGCTGTCGGTCTTGCCAACAACCATACGGGTGATTTTCAAGGCGAGCCGATGTTCCACACCGTCCGTATGTTACACGACCGAGGTTATCAAACCACCGGCGCAGGTAAAGATGTCGATGAGGCTTATATTCCCGTTAAATTCACAAAAGACGGCATTACCGTGAGCGTTCAGGCCGTTTGTGAAAACGAATTCGGCACCGCCACCGATACTGCCTGCGGTTCGGCGGGTTATTCGTTGGGACGTGTGACCAAATTTATTCAGAACGCTTTGAAAAAAGGTGAAAAACCGATAGTTTATTTCCACGGCGGTAATGAGGAATGTGCCTTCCCGTCGATGGGTAAGACCGAACTTTACCGCCATTTTATCGATATAGGGGCTTCGGCGGTCATTGCTATGCACACCCATTGTCCCCAAGGCTATGAAATTTACAACGGTGCGCCCATCGTTTACAGTATGGGTAACTTTTTCTTCCCTCACGCAAAACCGAAGGCTATTACCTGGTATATAGGTTATATGTCGGTTCTGGATGTGTCCAATGATGGTGTTAAGCTATCAACCGTCCCGTATCGGTTTGATAAGGATGGCATAAAACTGCTCACAGGTGAGGCTCTGGAGAATTTTGAAAGCTATATTTGTAATCTTAATTCGATTATTGCCGACGACCGCCGCCACAAGGAAATGTGGGATGCCTGGTGTGCCCGTTGGGGAATGGGTAATTATATAAAGCACGTTGTCAATGACGTGGCCGAGCTTGATGACCTGAAACGGGTCGTAAAACTTAAAAATATCTTCTCGTGTGAGGCTCATAACGAGCTTATCACGGATACTTTAAGGCTTTTGTATGACGGAAAACTTGAACAAGCCAAAGAATTTATTGATTATACGAAACAGTTGCAAAATCCCGAAATTTAAAGATGACAAAAATCACAACCGCCTTGCAAGGCGGTTGTGATTTTTGCTTTATCTTGATTTAGTTCAAAAGGTCCTGGATATCTTCCATTATATCCGACACGGCGCGGGCGGCCCGGTTGCCTTTTTTGGCAAGCCTGCGGTTGTGTTTGCACATACACTTATAGGTTGCGATGGCGGCGACGCCTGCGATCATTCCGAGTCCTAAACCCTTGGCAAAATTCATTGTGCTTTTCATCAGTTTTCTCCTTAAAGTTGTTTTCATATTTATTATTACCCGAAGAAACGAGATTTCTTGGGGTAATTTTTTGAATTGTGAAACATTTCGATTAAACGGTTGCTTTTAATGCAATAATTATTGAAACGAAGCTTTTTACACCTCGTTGAAATGCTTGACAATAAAGGTAATTTGAGGTAATATATATACTGTATAATTGTGTGTAGTATGCGGTAGTGTAGCCAAAAATATTTTTTGTGAAGTTTTCGCATATATTTAGAGTATATTGTAGATATTTTAAGTTTTGTAAGGAGAAAATTTAATGGCAGAGAAGAATAAAAAGAATGCCGAAAGTTTAGAAAAAGGAAAAGAAAATAAAAAGAAATTTACCAAAAATAGCAATAAGCCGAAGGCTTCTAAAAAGGCTTCGGGCGATCTCAAGAAAACTAAAGCAGAGTCGAAAAAGAATTTTAAAGCAGAAAAGAACACGACTTCCAACAAGAAGAAGTTTCAGGGCAGTCCTAAAAAGAGTACTAATAACAGTGTAAAATCTAAACCGACGAAAAATTCCGAAATTGATTTTAAACAAACCACATCAACTAAATCAACAACTAAGGCTTCAAAGCCGCGCAAAGAAAGTTCAGGTAAAATGAAAAATAAGAAAAATAATGTAAAGCCGTTGCGTATTATCCCGCTCGGCGGATTGGGAGAGATCGGCAAGAACATCACGCTGTATGCTTACGGCGACGATATGTTCCTGGTCGATTGCGGTATGTCGTTCCCCGATGAGGAAATGCCCGGTATCGACATCGTTATTCCCGATTTCACCTTTGTTTTAAAGAATATGGATAACATCAAGGGCCTCATTGTGACCCACGGTCACGAGGACCACATCGGTGCCATTCCGTATCTTTTGAAAAACTTTAACCTGCCCGTTTACGGCACAGCACTGACCGTCGGCCTTATTGAGGGCAAATTGCACGAGCACAAGCTTTTAAGCAGTGCCAAACTCAACGTTGTAAAGCCGGGAGACACCGTTTCCTTAGGCGAATTTGACATTGAGTTTATTCACGTTAACCACTCCATCCCCGACGCGGTGGCTCTGGCTATTACGACCCCGTTGGGAACGGTGGTTCAGACGGGTGACTTTAAGATAGACACCACCCCCATTGACGGCGAGGTTATCGACCTTGCACGTTTCGGTGAGCTGGGAAGACAGGGTGTGTTGGCGCTTTTGTCCGACTCGACCAATGCCGAACGCCCGGGCTTCACACCGAGTGAAAGCATTGTCGGTGAGAGCTTTTCGACCCTCTTTAAAAAGGCCGAAAACAAGCGTATTATCGTTGCAACCTTCTCGTCGAATATCCACCGTGTTCAGCAGATCATCGACGAGGCGGCACGTTGTGGACGTAAGGTTGCCGTGTCAGGCAGAAGCATGGAAAACGTCGTCCAGGTCGCGTCTGACCTGGGCTATCTGACCGTGCCCGAAGGTGTATTGATAAGTATTGATATGATCAATCGCTATGAGCCGTCGCAGTTGGTCATCGTTACCACGGGCAGCCAGGGTGAACCGATGTCGGCTCTGCACCGAATGGCATTCGGTGATCACCGCAAGGTGTCGGTCGGCCCCGGAGATTTCATTATCATTTCGGCAACTCCGATTCCCGGCAACGAAAAGACGGTGACAAAGGTCATCAACAAGCTGTTGAAGCTCGGCGCCGCAGTGGTTTATGAAAAAATGTACGACGTTCACGTTTCGGGTCACGCCTGTCAGGAGGAACTGAAGCTGATGTTGAACCTTGTTCAACCTAAGTTCTTTATCCCTGTGCACGGCGAACAGAAGCATCTTGTAAAACACGCGATTCTTGCCGAAACGGTGGGTGTTGACCATAAAAACATCCTTATCGGTGACGTCGGTAACGTTATCGAGCTTACAAAAGACAGTATGAAGGTCACTGATACCGTCGAAGCAGGAAGTGTTCTGGTTGACGGCTTCGGCGTCGGTGACGTCGGTAACGTTGTTTTGCGTGACCGTAAACACCTGGCCGAGGACGGTATTATTGTGGTTGCCGTATCGGTCGATACCGTGACCCGTGAGGTGATTTCGGGTCCCGAAATTATTACCCGAGGTTTTATTTACGTTAAGGAATCGGTCGATCTGATGGAGGATATCAGAGAGGTTATTTGTGACGTGTTTGAACGTTGCTATATTACCAACGTTCGTGATTGGAACACCGTCAAGTCGCGTGTGCGCGACGAATTGGCACGTTATCTGCATGACCGTACGGGTCGTAGCCCGATGATACTGCCGGTTATCCTTGAGATCTAAGGAGGTTAAATGCGGATGAAAAAAGTATGGGGAGTTGGAAGAAACCTTTTGGTTTTTATCGTTCTGCTTCTTATTGACGTTGCGGCTTTTGTATTCTTTATTGATTACGCACTTATTGTTTCGGTCACAACCTTTGTGTTGGGAGTTATATTTGCACTGATTTCTTTGATTGGATTGAAGGACAATATCGCCAAAATAATTTCGGGCGTTTCCAAGGGCATTTCCACGGCACAGTCCAAGGCTTTGACCGAGTTGCGCGTGCCGGTGCTTATTACCACCGATCATGATGAGATAGTATGGTACAATCCGCAGTTTGAAGAGGATATTGAAGATGCCGCTTCGATGGTCGGCAAGTCGATCGAAAAGGTGTTCAGTACCGAATTTAAGGAAGATATCGAGACTAACGCCAAGGCGGAGGTTTCATTGAGCAATAAGATATTCTCGGTCACCGATTCGGATATCGAAGGCGGCTCTATGGGAATGAGGATATATTATCTGTTTGATATTACCGCGCTGAAAAAGATCTCACACGAGTTTGAGCGCACCCGTCCCGTTGTGGCTCTGGTTGCCATTGACAACCTTGAAGAGATCACCAAGAATGCGCGTGACAGTGAGATCGCTTCGTTCAGGGGTTCTATTCAGCAAAGAATTGAAAAATGGTTCTCGAGTGTGAACGGTATCTGCCGTAAACTGTCGGGTGACCGATATATGATCGTTATGGAGGACCGCAGTTATCAAAAACTCCACGCCGAAAAGTTCAACGTTTTGTCCGAAGTTCGTGAGTTGAAGTTCGGTGACAGCCCTGCTACCTTGTCGATCGGTGTCGGTCTCGGGGGAGCAAGTCTTGTTGAATGCGAGGAAATGGCCAAGCAGTCACTCGATCTTGCACTCGGTCGCGGCGGCGATCAGGCCGTTGTTACCAAGCCTAATAATCAGCACGAATTCTACGGCGGTGTTTCGGGCGCGGTTGAAAAACACAACAAGGTCAGAGCACGTATTATCGCCAACACCCTGAAGGGTCTTATCACGTCGTCGAGCAACGTTATCCTTATGGGTCACCGATTTGCCGACCTTGACAGTCTCGGTTCGTGTATTGCCCTGGCAAGTGCCGTATCAACACTCGGCCGTCAGGCCTACATAGTTATGGACAAGACCAAGACCATGTCGGCATCTTTGCTTGAGCGTGCCGACGCGTTGGGTGAACAGTGCAATATTCTGTCGGGTGATGAAGTAATGCCGGTCATTGACAAACAGACCTTGCTTATTGTTTGTGACGTTCACCGCCCGTCGTTTCTGGACAGTCCTGAGGTTTATGAGCATTGCAAGAACGTAGTCGTTATCGACCATCACCGCAAGGCGGTCGATTTCATCAACGATGCGGTCGTTTTCTATAATGAGACCGCCGTTTCGTCGACCTGCGAAATGGTTACCGAAATGCTTCAGTATATGTGTCCTAAGAGTGTTGGTCCGTTTGAAGCCGAAGCATTGCTTTCGGGCGTTATGCTTGACAGTCGTAATTTTGTCTTGAACACGGGTGTCCGTACCTTTGAGGCGGCGGCATTTTTGCGCAACCGCGGTGCCGATCCCGTTACGGTCAAAAAGATGTTTGCAGGGTCGATGGAAGCATATAAGCTTCGCGCCGATATCGTGGCTTCGGCAGAAGTTTACCACGGAGACTGTGCTATTGCCATTAACGAGACGGTTAATGCACACACCCGTGTTGCCTCGGCTCAGGCGGCCGATGAAATGCTTGGCATCAGTAAGGTTTTGGGCTCGTTTGTTTTGTACCGTTACGGTAGTGAGATCAGCGTTTCGGCCCGTTCGTTCGGAAGTATGAACGTGCAGGTCATAATGGAATCTTTGGGTGGTGGCGGTCACAGAACCATGGCGGCGGCTCAGCTTTCCGTCGACAGTTTTGAAGAGGCTGTAAAGCTACTCAAAGAGGCTATTGATAAATATAAAAAAGATTTAAAATGATGAAAGGTCTGAATATAAATGAAGGTTATTCTTAATGCCGACGTTAAAGGATTGGGCAAAAAAGGCGAATTGGTAAACGCTTCGGACGGATATGCCAGAAACTTTTTGTTCCCGAAAAATCTGGCGGTTGAGGCCAATGCAGGTGCTATGAACGAGCTTAAAAACCGCGAGGCGTCCAAGGCTCATCATATTGCCGAGGAAAAGGCCGCGGCTACCGCTTCGGCTGCCAAAATTGAAGGCAAGGAAATCGTTATCCACGCTAAAGCCGGTTCTAACGGCAAGTTGTTCGGTGCCATTACCTCTAAGGAAATCGCAACCGAGATCACCAAAAACTTCGGTGTAGAGGTTGATAAGAAAAAGATCACCTGTGCCGATATCAAGTCTTACGGTGAGTTTACTGCCGAGGTCAAGCTTTATAACGGTATTGTTGCCAAGGTTACCGTTAAGGTCGAACCGTAATTTCTGTTCTATTTTGAATAAAGCGGGTGAAACTATTGGAAGAACACATCAGCGAAAGTAAATTTGAAGGCAAGGAACTGCCGTTTTCGAATGAAGCCGAGCAATCGGTTTTGGGCTCGGTGCTTATTGATCCGCCCAGTCTTAACCTTGTGCGTGACCGTCTGAAGCCTGAGCATTTTTATGTTCCGCACAACCGTTATGTTTATGATATTCTCTGCACGATGAATGCTATGAATGAAGCTATTGACTTTGTTACCGTGCTGGAGAAAATGAAGCAATTCTCTTTGCCCGAATCAAAGGGCAAAAATGCCAAAAGTGAGCCGATTTTCAAGGGAGACGAGGCCAAGGTCTATCTTACTAACCTTGTAAAAACCGTTCCGAGTTCGGCCACCATTGCAACCTATGCCGAGATAGTTCTTGAGAGATTTTACGTGCGGTCGCTTATTACCGTATCGAAGGACATTATCGAGATGGCTCAGGGCGGCGCCTCGGACGCAAATATGTTGCTTGAGACCGCCGAGCAGAAGATGTATCAGATTCGTCAGGGCAAGGACGTTACGGGTCTTACTAAGCTCGACAAGGTTCTTGAACTTGAAACACTCACAAGACTGCTTAAAATAAGCAACCCCGAAACGAGAAAGGAATACGTCGGCATTCCGACGGGATTTTCTATGCTCGATAAAACCATTACGGGTCTTAACCGCTCCGACCTTATTATTGTCGGCGCGCGTCCCGCTATGGGTAAGACGGCGTTTGCTTTGAATATTGCGCGTAACGTTGCCGTTCAGTCGGGCAAGGTTGTTTGCTTCTTCTCGCTTGAAATGAGCCGTGATCAGTTGGCGCAGCGTCTTTTGTCGAGTGAGGCCAGAGTCGAATCGACCAAGCTGCGTACGGGCGATCTCACTCCCGATGAGTGGACGCGTATCGTCAGTGCTTCGGAAAATCTAAAGAACGCTAAAATGTATATCGACGAAACGCCCGGTATCACCGTTCCCGAAATGAAGGCTAAGCTGCGCCGTTTGAAGGACAAGCCCGATTTGGTTATTATCGACTATCTTGGCCTTGTGCAGTCGGCCAAGCGTACCGAAAACCGTGTGCAGGAGGTCTCGGACATTACGAGAAACCTCAAAATTATGGCGAAGGAACTGATGGTTCCCGTCATTGTTTGTGCTCAGTTGTCCCGTGGTACCGAGGTTAAGGGTAAATCCCACAAGCCTCAACTGTCCGATCTTCGTGAATCGGGATCTATCGAGCAGGATGCAGATATCGTTATGTTTATGTACCGCGAAATCTACTATAAAAACGAAAAGGACGATAATCCCGAAAATCAGCCCGACGAACATGCAGCCGAATGTATCGTTGCCAAGAACCGTCACGGCGGATGCGAAACGATACCGCTTTATTTCGACGGCGCGTATACACTTTTCCAGACAAGGGAAATAGGCAATGGAAATGGTTGATTCGGTTAAAAAAACCGTTTTGCGGCATAATATGTTTTATGAAGTTGAAAACATTACTGTCGCGTTATCGGGCGGTGCCGATTCGGTAGCCCTTTTGTCGGTAATGCGGGAATTGTCAAAGGAATTCGGCTTCACTGTTTATGCCGCACATTTGAATCACTGTTTAAGGGGCGAGGAGTCCGACCGTGATGAAGAGTTTGTTCGGTCGCTTTGCGAGTCGTGGGGTATTCAGTTGTTTTGTGAAAAGGCTGACGTTAATGGCTTTGCTGATTCTGAGGGTTTGAGCATTGAACTTGCCGCACGGAAGGTCAGATACGATTTTTTTGAGCGCGTAGGTATCGGTGCTATTGCGACGGCACACACGGCAAGTGACAATATCGAGACCTTTTTACACAACGCGGTCAGAGGCTCGGGACTTCGTGGGATTACGGGCATTCCGCCCAAACGCGGTCGGTTTATACGGCCATTGTTGGACGTTACGCGTGAGCAAGTTGAACAATACTGTGCCGAAAAGGGACTGGCATTTTGTGTCGACTCGACCAATGCCGATGAACAGTACACCCGAAATTTTATACGGCATTCGGTAATACCTCAGCTCAAAAAGGTTAATTCGGCGGCCGTTTTGAACGTTGCCAATCTTTGCGAGAGTCTGAGAAACGATGCCGATTTTATTGAATCGGCGGTTGACTTGGCTTACGGGGATGTTCAGGTGAAGGGTGGTCTTGATGTTGAGAAATTGAAGGCTCTTCATCCCGGCATCAGGTCGCGTATTATAGCCAAAGCCTATGAGGCGGAGGTCGGAACGGTGCCTGAACGCGTACACGTCAATGCAATAGTCGAACTGCTTGAAGGTCTAAGCGGCAGGGTGGGTGTTCAACGCGATTTTGCCGCCGAAATCAAACACGGTGTGTTGCAGTTCAACCTGCTGAAAAGCGATCAAGAGTTGGTCGAAGTCGAAGTCTCCAAGTTCCCGTTTGCTTATAATGGGGTCACACTTCGACTGGAAACATTAAAAAGTTTCGAAGAAAAGGCAAAATTTAACAGTTTGTTATTAAATTGTGCCGTTGATTATGATAAAATATGTAACAAGCTTATATTAAGGAGCAGAAAACCCGGGGATAAAATAAACCTCAAGGGCAGAAACTGCACCAAAACCTTCAAAAACCTTTTTAACGAAGCAGGTTTAGGTTTGGCAACGAGGGACTCGTTGGTCGTGGCGGCCGATTCGGTCGGCGTTTTGTGGTTGCAAAACTTTGGTATAGATCAACGCGTTGCGGTGGATGATACCACAAAAACGGTGCTTTACTTTGAAGTAAATAATGTTCCGAAAAGGAGTTTAAAATGAATAAATTTACCAAGGTGCTTTTGTACGTAGGCATTCCGCTTATCTTGATTCTGGTCATTGCGGGTGTTATGTATAACAGCGAAACTAAAGAAAAGACCGATTACAGTACCGTTATCCAGATGTTTAACGACGGTAAGGTCAAAGAAGCCGAAGTCGATATGTATGACGGCACGTTGAAGTACGTCACGGTCGACGGCAAAAAGCATACCATTACGGTTGTCAGCAACGTTTTCTACAACGATATTGCCGACATTGTTGCCGAGAAAAATCTTGACGATAACCCCGATAACGATATAGTTATGAACTATAAGCAGGGCGGAGAAGGCTCGTGGCTTCTGAGTCTGTTGCCGACCGTTATTATGTTCGTTATCATTATTTTTGCGTGGATATTTATAATGCGCAGAATGAGTGCCGGAATGGGTGGCGACAAGACCATGCAGTTCGGCAAGGCGCGTGTTAAAAAGGCTGAGGATGATAAGCGCAAGACGACCTTTGCCGACGTTGCGGGTGCCGACGAGGAGAAAGAGGAAATGAGTGAACTTGTTCAGTTCCTCAAGGACCCCAAAAAGTTCAACGAGCTTGGCGCACGTATCCCCAAAGGTGTTCTGCTTGTAGGCCCTCCGGGAACGGGTAAGACCCTTCTTGCACGTGCCGTTGCTGGTGAAGCGGGTGTTCCGTTCTTCTCGATTTCGGGTTCCGATTTCGTCGAAATGTTCGTCGGTGTCGGTGCTTCGCGTGTGCGTGACCTTTTCGATCAGGCCAAGAAGAATTCTCCTGCAATTATCTTTATTGATGAAATTGATGCCGTCGGACGTCAGAGAGGCGCCGGTCTTGGCGGCGGTCACGACGAGCGTGAGCAGACCTTGAACCAGTTGTTGGTCGAGATGGACGGTTTCGGTAAAAATGAAGGCGTTATCATTATCGCCGCAACCAACCGCCCCGATATTCTTGACCGTGCATTGCTTCGTCCCGGCCGTTTCGACCGTCAGATAATGGTCAACTATCCCGACGTCAAGGGCCGTGAGGAAATTCTGAAGGTTCATTCGCGCGGTAAGCCGTTAGCTCCCGACGTTGACCTTAAGACTATTGCACAGTCGACCTCGGGCTTTACGGGTGCCGACCTTGAAAACCTCTTGAATGAGGCCGCTTTGTTGGCCGCCCGTGCTAACCGCAAGGCCATTGTTGAGGCTGATATCGAAGAGGCTACCATCAAGGTTATGATGGGTGCCGAGAAGAAGTCGAGGGTCATAAAGGAAAAGGACAAGATGATTACCTCTTATCACGAGGCAGGTCACGCCGTTGTTTCTTACTTTTTGCCGACGCAGGATCCCGTTCATCAGATATCCATTATTCCGCGCGGTATGGCGGCGGGCTTTACGATGTATCTGCCTGAGCAGGATAACGGTCATATTACCAAAACCAAGATGGAAGAGGATATCTGTTCTCTCTTGGGCGGTCGTGCCGCAGAGGATCTGACGCAGGAGGACATCTGCACAGGCGCTTCCAACGATATTGAGCGTGCCACCGAGTTGGCTCACAATATGGTTACCAAGTTCGGTATGAGTGCTAAGGTTGGTCTTGTCAAGCTTGGTACAGGTAACAACGAAGTGTTCTTGGGACGTGACTTCTCGTCGACTCCCAACTACTCCGACCAGATGGCGGCCGTTATCGACGGCGAGGTACGTGAGATCATTATGACTCAGTACTCTAAAGCCAAGGATATTCTCAACAAGAATATGAAGAAGGTCCACAAGGTCGCACAGAGACTTTTCGTTGACGAGAAGATCAGCGGCGACGATTTCCGTGAAATTATGGAAGAAGTCGAGTTGGATTCCTGAGTTTAATACAAAAGCAAAGCCGTTTCGGGTTATCCGAAACGGCTTGTTTGTTATTTCTTTCTGGGGTACGGTTTCTTTTCATCGGTCAACTCTGCGAGATAATCCATACTTGTATTTAAAGCAGTGGCAATGCGACGGCATTGTTCAAAGGTGAAGTAACGTTTACCACTTTCGATTTTTGAGTAGTCACTTTGGTCTATACCTGTCAACATCTGCATTTTGACCTGCGTATAACCCTTTTCTAATCGCAATTCTTTTAGTCGGCTCATAATAATCACCTCAAGATTATTATGTCAAATTGACCTATTGAAATTAGGGTGAAATTGACCTATAATTGTGTTGAGGTGAGCGTATGAACGGTTTGAGTTGCACATTTTTTGGCCACAGAGATTGCAGTGAGTCTATAATTCCTGAATTGTATCGTGCTGTTGAGGACTTAATTGTCAGTAAAAAATGTACTGTGTTTTATGTTGGAAATCACGGTAATTTTGACAGGTTTGTTTCAAAGGTGTTAGACGATTTAAAACAAATATATAAAATCAAGTGTTGTGTTATATTGGCATATATGCCAACAGATAAAAATATGAGTTATAGGCACGAAACCGTATTGCCTGATGGGATTGAAGCAAAACCTAAGAAATATGCAATTACATATCGTAACAGATGGATGGTAGAAAAATCGGATGTAGTTATAACTTATGTAAAAAACAATTTTGGCGGTGCTGCACAGTTTAAAGAGTATGCAATCAAAAAGAAGAAAACAGTTATTGAGTTATATAAATAATATAAGCCGTTTCGGGTTATCCGAAACGGCTTTATGTTTTACAATTATAGATGATTGGTATTTAGCCTTTCCTCACAAGGGAAGGCGCACGGCAAAGTTTGTGAATTTAAAGATAAATCACATATACTCTTTCATATACTCGTCGAGGCTGATGACAGTGCCGGCAAGGCGGGAATCCTCGGCGGCGAAGGCCAACATGTGGTTGCGGCAGGAGATGCCGATTTCGCTGACGTCTTCGGGTTTGAGTTCGTCGGTGAGGTAGTTGTAAAGTGCGTTGATAAGACCTTGGTCACCGCCGCCGTGACCGCCTGTGATACTGTCACCTGCGGTGGCAATCTCGGCATCAAGATAGCGTGTGCCACGTTCGTCAAAGCTGAAGAACTGGAACGCCTTGTCGGCGGGTGCGCTCATGTCGCAGGTCAATTCACCCTTGGTACCCATAATGTGGGTCTTACGACCTCCACGAGTGAAGGCCGACATGGTCATCGAAACGGTTGCACCGTTCTCAAACTCCATATTAACGGTCTGATGGTCAACAACGTCGTTATCGCACTTGTAAACGCACTTGCCGTACTGCGTGGTTTCAAGTGCGTGCCAAACTTCCTCATCGGTAGGCTGGTGCTTCTGTGCACAGGCACCACGGAACCAACCGTTGCCTTTGTCATCGTAATAAAGTTTTACGGCGTTGTAATAGCAGGTGTCGGCGTGGGGACAACCGTCGGTGCAACGCTCGGGTGCGCCTTCGGGAGCGTTTTCAATGCGGAAATGGTTGCGTGAACCAAACGACTGAATACGCTTACACTCTTTGCCGAGCAGCCACTGCAAAATGTCAAGGTCATGACAGCACTTCTGCAAAAGCATAAACGAACTGCGCTTAGAATTGCCCCAGTTACCTCTTACAAAGCTATGGCTTTGGTGAACGTGACCAACAGCCTCAAGATGCTCAATCGAAAGCACTTCGCCCAAAGTTCCGCTGTCGATAATCCACTTTAATTTCATAAAGAAGGGCGAGAAGCGGAGCACGTGGCAAACCATAACCTTGCGACCGCATTCCTTAGCCTTTTTATAAATCATTCCGCATTCCTCGGGTGTGGGTGCGGCAGGTTTCTCCAACAAAAGGTCATAACCCAGTTCCAAAGCCTTGAGCGAAGGCTCAAGATGCATCTGATCCATTGTTGAAATAATGGCAATGTCGGCAAATTTAGGGATATCTAAAATCTTTTCCCAAGTGTCAAAGCAATGTTCCTCGGCAACGCCGTGCTTGTTTTTTATGTAGTCGCGGCGGTCTTCGATAGGTTCGGCAACGCCGACTACCTTAAACTTGTCGGGTTGATCACCCATAATGTCGGTGTAACGGGAGCCACGGCCACCTGCACCAATAACGATAGCGGTAAACTGTTTCATAATTTCTACCTCCAAAACGGATTTAGTATAATTTGATTTTAATGTATTTACTTTCAAAGATATATATGATATTATATATTTAATCTTTGAATTTATATACTTTAGGAGCATTATATGTTTGGCATTAAAATTGATGACAATCCACACATCACCAAAGTGTATACGACCTATTCGTGGGTGTTTCAGCCGGATTACCGTTTCAAGGGTGAATCACACGATTTTTGGGAGTTGGTTTGCGTTACCGACGGGTCGATAAGCGTTGCCGCCGACAATGAGATTTTTGAACTGACGGCGGGTCAGGCGATACTGCATAATCCTATGCAGTTTCACAATATCACAGTCACGGGCAACAGCCCCACAAGTGTTAGTGTTTTCACCTTTTCGGGGGAGAATATTCCGAATATTCAAAACCACGTTTGCGAGATCCCCGACATTTCGGAGATCAAGGCTCTGCACGAACTGGCGTTTAAAAATTATGACATAAAAAGCGGTCTTATTATTAAGGATATCAAGACCGAGGGCATTGATTATTTGGTTTACATAAAACGGTTGGAGTTGTTGCTTATAAAACTTGCAACCCACTGTGTAAAGGGTCAGAGCAACGTATCGCAAAAGGCTAAAAACTATCTGTTTATTGTCAACACAATGGTGGAGCATATCGGGGAGCGACTGTCGGTGAGTGACCTTGCGGCACTTTGCAATATGAGCGTTATCAACCTGCAGAAGTCGTTCTCTTATTACGCAGGTGTCGGGGTTATGGAATATTTTAACCGACAAAAAATGAGGTATGCCGCCGAGCTTTTGCGTTCGGGTGCTTCGGTACGCGAGGCGGCTTTGTCGGTGGGATTTCAGGATCAGAATTATTTCAGCACCGTTTTTAAACGCATTACGGGGCACACACCGTCATCCGTTAAATGTAATTAAAAAGCAGGTTTGTGCTAAAAGTAAGCCTTATTGTCTGCTTTACAGTAAAGGTTCATTGTGTTATAAATAAAGTGTGAAATATGTTTTGGAGGTAAGGAATATGCTTTGTGATATTCATAACCATATAGGGAAAAATATGAATGCCGACCAGCTTTTCGATTATTATACTCGGTTGAAAAATGCTAACGGAATCGACCGTAACTGCATTTTGTCGATACCCGTTTCACCGTCGGCTAAATATTACCACACGCAGAATCTCTTGGCGTTGCAGTTAAAGGATATGCTGACGCCGTATTCTTCGGCCTTTATGGGGCTTGTTCACGGTGAGGGTGCCGAGGAATATTTAACACAACTGAAAAAAGGTTTGGAAATGGGCTTTGAGGGCTTAAAGATTCTTGAAAGTCACCCCAGCCTGCAGAAAACCTTGAACCTTCGCATTTCGGACGAGAGGCTTGATGCAACCTTCGGTTATGCCGAGGAAAACGGTATCCCCGTTCTGTTGCACGTGGCCGACCCAGAGGAAAGCTGGGACATAAACACGGTCGACCAATATGCCTTGACCCACGGTAGGTTTTACGGCGCACCCGGTTGCCTTTCAAAAGAGGATTATTATTCGGACGTTGAGAAGATACTTTCAAAGCATCCCAACCTAAAGGCCATTTTTGCGCATTTCTATTTCTTGTCGGCCGATATCGACAGGGCAGCGGCATTGTTTGAAAAGTACCCCAACATCGGTTTTGATCTCACACCGGGCAAGGAGATGTACCCGAATTTTGCCAAGGACAAGGTCAAAGCCAAGGCTTTTTTTGAAAAGTATGCCGACCGTCTGTATTTTGGCACCGATGTCAACGACACCGAAATGCCCAACTATCACAACGGTCTTTACACGTTGGTTTTGACCGCCCTTGACAGTGACGAGGACTTCGATTGGGGCAAGTACCACAACTGTGCAGGTCTTGGTTTGTCGGATACCGCGAAGGAAAAGATAAAATCGGGCAACTTCATAAAGCTTTTGGGTGAGACCCCCAAGCCGAACGACGTGTTAAAAATCAAAGAAGAAATTGCACGGCTTGAGTCGTTGGGTGAGATCTTGAGCGATGAGGATCGCGAAAATCTGAAAAATATTAAGGCTTATTATGAGAATAAGTGATTACTGCATTAAAGAGGGGTCGCCGTTTGGCGATCCCTCTTGTCATTTTCTTGACAACCTTGTCGACGTAGGGTATAATAAACCGAAGCCCAGCAGTTAAGAGAAGGTGAACGGATGGATGAAAAAATGACTCCCGAGTTAATAAGGGAAGCGGGAAAGCATTTGATCTTTGATCCGTCAAGTG
>JAGBXM010000131.1 GCA_017629275.1 Clostridia bacterium | reverse complement strand
CCTTGTCATTGTCAGCGGAAGAAATAGGATTCAAGGTAGGCATGCTTATAGCGGCAGCATTCCCGATTTTAGGACTTATTCTTTTGGCTTATATGAGGAAACATTTCAGCAGCAAGCATTAAGCTTGCTGCTATTTGTATTATAAGGGTAGACGAGTGTTGGTTCTATATTGACATACTCGTGTCGGGAAGTTCCGTTATCCAAGACGGTAAGCTTGTTGGTGCGGTGACACACGTTCTTGTTTACGACCCAACGAGGGGCTACGGCATATTTGCCGAGAATATGCTTGAAACTGCGCAAGGTGTTTCTGAACAACAAATTATTGAGAGAAAATTGTGGCGTGATAAGAAATAAGAAAAAATTTTGTCGAATATGGTGACAAAAGGATATTTGTGTGTTATATTTAGTAGAAAGGAGTGGATCACATTGAATTTTTTGGAAGAAAGAATTATGAAAGACGGTGTTGTAAAACCCGGTAATGTCTTGAAGGTAGACAGTTTCCTCAATCATCAGATGGATATTGAACTGCTGGATGAAATCGGTAAAGAGTTTCACCGACGCTTTAAAGGTGCCGATATCACTAAGGTTTTAACTATTGAGGCCTCGGGTATCGCTATTGCTTATCCTGTTGCAAAAGAGTTCGGTGTGCCGCTTGTATTTGCTAAAAAGTCCAAATCTATTAACATTGACGGAGATATGTACGTCGCTGATGTTGAATCGTTTACTCACAAGAATAAGAATCAGGTTATTGTTTCCAAAAAGTTCTTGAATTCCGATGACAGAATTCTTATCGTTGACGATTTCCTTGCCAATGGATGTGCTTTGCAGGGGCTCATTTCTATTGCTGAATCGGCAGGCGCTAAAATCGAAGGCCTGGGTATCGCCATTGAAAAAGGATTTCAGATCGGTGGCAGAGTGATCCGTAACCTTAATTACCGTCTGGAGTCGTTGGCTATTGTTGACGGCATGAATGCCGAGACGGGTGAGATCACCTTTAGAAAACAGGATTGATTTTTAAAAAGTTATCTTTCAAGAAAATTAATATATATTTAAATTCAAAAAGACCGAAAGCCAGTGTGTTTTCGGTCTTTTTATCTTATATGTAGCTTTCGTCTAAGTCGTAGGGAAAGTCTTTACCTTCGGTCCAGTCACCGTTGTACTGTTGACATTCCTTTTTAAAAACGGTTATTGTTTCGCCGTTTATGGTTTCTCTTCTTGCTCCGATGATAGACGTTGGTTCGATACCTTCCTCGCGCCATTTCCTTAAGGCTTCAAGTATGGATTGTTCGTCTCGGTCACCAAACCAAGCGTTTACGCCGTCACCACCTATATTGTGGTTTTTGCCAGGTAATAAAAACCACTTAAAAAAACTTTGTACTTCTTGGACACTGCCAAAGTGACGACATACGCGGTTGTAGTATTTTACAAAGGCGGCGTAGGGGACGACCGAGTCAGCCGTGCCCGAATATGAAATGAGTTTTCCTCCGTTTTTGTAATATTCGGAAAGATCGGAATTTAAGGCGTCCATATCGTTTGATAGTGCTTTGCGAATTGTTAAGAAATCATCGGAAAAATCAAATTGGAACTTATCAAAATCCATACCGTTTACCCATTTGAACGGGTAAATGTGCGGCATTTCGTCGATGCTAACACCAAGTAAATTCGTGGCAAATTTTTCTGAGCCTATCGGTACACCGCAATGAATCTGTTTGCCGGTTTTCGGGTCTTTCGGGCCTTCGTAAACGGCGGTTAAAGCTTCTAATTGACGGTGGCTGAAGCGGTATTTGGAACGGAGGTGTTCTATAAATTCCGAAATGGCGGTTTCACCATAATAGGGATTAGTTATAAAATTATCACCTTTTTTGCCGTCGCCTTTGCTTTGGAAAAATTCGACGCCGTATGCCGTGATATCGACAAACTGTTCTTTAGTGAACAACGGGCCGTGTTCGGGGTCTACGAGGTGTGTGTAGTTCCACAAAAAATAGGTGTGCAGGGCGATGCGGCTGATGGCAGGAACCCCTGCGATGATTCCGTCGTAGTCGTTTGGGAAGCGTTGCGCTTCGGATAAGGCTTGCTGACCGCCCGTTGACTGACCGCAAAAGTAAGAGTATTCGGGAGCTTTTCCGTAGTACTCTTTTATTATTTTTTTTGAAACGATAGTCATTATGTGGGTGGCGCGCCAACCGAAATCTCGCCAGATATCAGGGTTGTTTATACCGCTTTCGATACCCCTCGAAGTGCCGAGATCGGTGTTGGCGGTGGCGTAACCCAAACGGGCGTGTTTTAAAAGATTCCAATGGTCGATTTTACCTGCCATACCGCCATTGCCGAGGCCAACGAATATACCGTTCCAGTTCTTGGGCAACCAGATTTCGGTGATGATGTAAGAGCCTTTGCCCGGGTACGATTCTACGACAATTCTGCGTATACCTTCAGCGTTCTGAACGGTTTTACCGTCAAACTCAAGACATCCGTTTACAGCTTCTTGGTTTGCCGCGATTTTGCTGTCGGGAAGTTGGAGGTTGTTGATATTATTAATAATTATCGCCTCGGTTTTTTGCTTTATTTTGTTATTTCAATATATCACGCTGTGAAATATTAGTCAATTTATTTGTGCGTTGTTTTGTTCTATTTGAAGTGTTATGTTCATAAATTATTTTTAGAAAGGATGGACGTGCTATGACAAAGGATCAAAAATTTCAGGTGATAAAATATATCGCAGAATATTTTCCGCAACGTATACAAAATGTCATTGATGGAATGTCTGACAGGGTGAAAAATGATATTACTGAAATACGGTTACGTATCGGCAGGCCTTTGACTCTGACGCTTAAAGGTGAAAACGTGTTCGTAGATAATAAGGGTCAGGTGTGTTTTCTTAAACAACACGGATTGCTTATCGTCGAACGCCGAGACTTAGATGAGATATTTGAGGCTATGTGCGGACACTCGGAGTACGTCTATACAGAGCAGATAAAAAATGGGTACATATCATTAAAATACGGTTGCCGTGCAGGTCTTGCGGCGAGTGCAGTATATGAAAACGGAGAAATCATTAACTTTACTCAAATAACTTCAATAAATATCCGAATTGCAAGCGAATATATCGGATGTGCTGCAAGCTTGAGTACTATCCTGTCGGATGGACTACTGATTGCAGGACCTCCGGCTTCGGGAAAAACCACAGTGCTGCGCGACGGTATCAGAATGTTGTCTGACGGAGACGGAATGAAACCGCGAAGGGTTGCGGTCATTGATACACGAAGAGAAATAGCAGCTGTCGGTAAAGGAATCGTTCATAATGATTTAGGAACAATGACCGACGTTATTAGCGAATGTGAAAAAGTGACAGGTATAGAAATTGCTTTAAGAACGCTTAACCCTGAGGTTATTGCTTTTGATGAAATTGCAGATTTTAAAGAGGCAAAGGCAGTGTTGAGCGGATTTAATTCAGGTGTCAATGCTTTGACGACGGTTCACATTGGTTGTGTTGATGACTTGTTGAAGCGAGACGTTACACGTGCCTTGTTGACGTCTGGGGTTATTAAGAATGTTGCGCTTTTAAAAGGAATTGGACAACCGATCGATATTATATCGGTTGAAGAGTTATTGAAAGAGAGTAATTCGAAGATTACAAGGAGTGTCTCATTTGCTTAAACTGCTCGGCGTTACAATAGTATCTGCTACGGTAGCTTTGTGTGGATTTTCGTACTATATGAAGCTTGTTTACAGAAAACGATATGTTGAAGGATTGTTGAAGTTGTCCGAAACATCTGTTCAGGTTATGAGGGGTAAAGGTTTAGATGTTTTTAGTATTTTAGAGCAAAACGCTTTTTATGAATTAAAGTTTTTAAAAAGAATAACTAAGTCTAATATCATAAATCGGAATGAAATGGCCGACGTATTGAGATCGGAGAATGTAGACAATTCGGATATCGATCTGATAGTTGCGTTTCTGCAAGGGCTGGGCTCAAGTGATATTAAGGGGCAGGAAAACCACTGTGGTTATTATTCTGTTTGCTTCAGACAATTGCTTCAAGATGTTGACAGTATAGTTCGTGAAAAAGGAAGGCTTGTAAGGACATTATCAATTCTTGCGGCTTTGGCACTGTTCATTATTTTTATTTAGTGGGTTTAAGTTATGGATGTTGATTTTGTATTTCAGGTCGCAGGCATCGGCATTATTGTTGCCGTTTTAAATCAGGTTTTGCAGCGTTCCGGCAGGGAAGAACAGGCAATGTTGACGACTCTTGCGGGACTTATAGTTGTTTTGATTATGGTAGTTACAGAAATCGGAAATTTATTTGAGACCGTAAAGTCGGTGTTTGGTTTGTAATATGTTGTTTACTGTTGTTGCTGTTGTAATGATTTCGGCAGTAATGATTCTGCTTGTCAAGAAATATTCACCCGAATATGCATTGGTCGTCTCTATTGTTGCAGGTGGAACAGTGCTGATATTTCTTGTCGTAGCACTAAAAGAAATTTTGGGGTCAATAGCTGATATATTTGATAAGTCCGGTCTTGATAAAGGTGTTTTTAAGTTGGTTTTAAAAGCCTTGGGTCTATGTTATCTGAGTGAGTTTGCCTCTGACGTCTGTCGCGATTTTGGACAGACTTCTTTGGCAGCAAAGGTTGAGCTTGCGGGAAAAATCTCGATAATAGCATTGACATTTCCGCTTATCGGACAAATATTAACAGCAGTGACGGAATTGATAGGATGAAAAAGTTTTTTTCGGTATTTATTTTAGTTGTTATCTGTTCGTTTGTTTGTATATCAGTCAATGCAGAAGAATTAGATTTGAATGATATTTATAATCAACAGTTTGAAGCAAGTGGTGCAGATAACTTGATAAACTCTTTACCTGACGATGTCGCAAACAGACTGCAAGATTTTGACGTTGGCAAGTTATCTGAAGGTGAGCACGAATACTTTAATATAGAAAATATATTTGGCATAATTGTATCATTTATTAAAAGTGGATGCAGAAGACCATTTGTATCCATGGTGTCTATCGTTGCCATTTTGTTGTTGTCGGCGGCAGTTGGTGGCATTACAAGCAACGAAAAGTTGATCAACTTTGTAGTTGCAGTAGGAATAACTGCGTCGGCAATATTGCCTGTGTCTGCAACCGTTGTTGCTTGTGTTGATGCTATAAAAAGTTGTGCCACATTTATGTTTTCGTTTGTACCCACCTTTGCGGCAGTTCTTGTGGCGAGAGGCAAATCATTGACGGCTTCGGGGTTTTCAACAGTGGTTTTGGCCGCTTGTGAGGTTGTGAATTATTTCTGCTCATTTGTTGTTATTCCGTTGACAAGCTGTCAGTTGGCATTATCGGTAAGCGGTTCAACATTGACTCAAATAAACGTTGAGTCGGTATCAAGGACTGTTAAAAAAATTACAATGTGGTTATTATCCTTGGTTTGTACGGTTTTTGTGTCGGTGCTTGGATTTCAGACAGTAGTAAGCACTCCTGCCGATAATTTGTCCTCTAAAGCAACAAAGTTTGTTGTTGGTACAACTGTGCCGGTGGTTGGTGCAACGGTTTCAGAGGCTCTCGCAACGGTGAAAGGATGTATAAAAGTTCTTGGCTCCTCGGTTGCAGTTTATTCAATAACGGCGTTGGCCTTGATTGCTTTACCGATTGTAATTGAATTGGTTTTATGGCGGTTGACATTAGGCGTTACTGCAGCCTTGTCGGATGTATTGAATCAGACTAAAACGGGTTCTTTGTTAAGATCGGTAGATTCTGCTGTTTCGGTGATACTTGGAATTATTGTATTAACGGTTGTTTTGTTTATTATTTCAATTACGATAGTGGCGGTTGTGTAAGAATGGAAGCAATAAAAGAAATGATTTTAGCTTTATGTGTATCAATGATAATATTTGGTGTCATTATGATGCTTACACCAAAAGGAAATATAAGTAAATCCTTAACGGTGTTTTTATCTATCGCGCTTGTTTCAATGATAGTTGCCACCATTTCGGGAATTGAAGTGAATACCGGGGAATTTCGTTTTGACCTGAGTAGTCGCGACACCGAAATAATCAGTAGTAAACTTGAAAATACTATCAGCAATTTGAATACCTCAACGTCCGAGACGGCAGTTAACATACTAATCAAAGAAAAACTTTCGGCAATCGGTATAGATAATGCCGAAATATCTACCGAAGTGGATATTTCTGATGATAACAGCATAAGAATTAGTAAAGTACATATCGTTTGTGATTTAGAAGACGGAGAAACTTGCAGGAGAGAGGTCGAAAAACTTGGAATTGATTTTTCGATAACCGAAAGGGGAAATAATGAAATTTACAAAGATAATTGACTATATAAAACTAAAAATGCCCAAGTCCAAAGGAACTTTTCTTGTTATTCTCGGAATAATCGGTATGTTGCTTATTTTGTTGGCCTCATTTGATTACGGGGGGAAAGTGTCTACGCAAAATAATGCAGTTGAAACTGACGCACCTGTAAAAGACTATTCTGTTGTTTTAGAAGAAAAGATAGAGGGCTTGATATCTGATATGCTGGGCGGCACCGAGGTTACGGCCATGGTGACGTTGGAAAGCAGTGTTGAATATGTTTATGCAGATGAAGTCAAGACCGATGCTGATGTGACCCGTGATCAGACAGCTCTGAAAACACAACAAAGCGACAGTAATCATAAGACCTATGTTGTAATCAAGGACTCACAAGGAAATGAGCATCCTGTGGTTATAACCGAAAAGATGCCGGAAATAAGAGGGGTCGTAGTCGTTTGTGTGGGTGGTGAAAAGTCTAACGTTGCTTCGGCAGTCAGACTTGCGGTAAGATCGGCTTTGGATCTTGCTGAAGATAAAATATGCGTTATGGGCAGACATTAAGAAAGGGAGTTATTTATGAAAAAAGGAAAAGTTTTCTCAAAAAGGCACATAGTTACTGCCGTTTTAGCAATCTGCTTAATTGCGGCAGTATGGCTTAATATGAGGTTTTCGTCGTTTGGATATGTATCGACCGCAAGTAGTAGCAGCAGTACATCCGAGCAAAGTTTTTATGATACCAACAGCGCGTTGGGTGAAGCGGTTCAAACAGGAACGGGTATCGATCAAATAAGTTCGGCACGAAAAGAACGCGACGATAAAAGAAATAAAGCAGTCGGCGAATTTAAAGATATTATTAATAACAGTACCGTAGGAGAAGATGAAAAATCCAATGCTTTGGCCTCGTTGGGATTGATAACAAGTTATATCATTAAAGAATCGGACATCGAAACATTGATAAAATCAAAAGGTTTCAGTGATGTTATGGTTATGATCTCCGAGGAGTCCGTTAGTATTATAGTTCCGTCTGAAGGTTTATTGGCAAGTGAAACATTGCAAATTCAGGATGCTGTCAGGTCACAAATTTCGGTAGATTTAGAAAAAATTAAAATAATCACCGTAAAATAGTTGCGTGTTTTGAAAAATATGTTATAATATATATGTCTTTAAGTTTAAATTAGATTTTTGGAGGTTCAAAAATGGATAATAAAAAGAACAATAGCCTTGCTATCAATAATGAAGCAGTCGTTCAGATCGCAGGTATTGCAGCTCTTGAGGTTGAAGGTGTTGCAGGTCTTGCAAAGCGTCCGATTCAGTTGCGCAACATTAAAAGTCTTATGAACGCTTCGCGCACCAGTCATTCAAAGTCGGTTGGTTTTTCTACCGATAACGGTGCTATTATTCTTGATGTTTTTATTTCTGTGCACGATAACGTGAAGGTTAAGGATGTTGCCGAAGCAGTGCAGACCAATGTCAAAGACAAGGTTCAGAGTATGACGGGTAATGCAGTTGCCAACGTCAACGTTTATGTCGATGACCTTATTATTAGCGAAGAATAAAAAAGTGCGGCAGTGTCATTTGACGCTGCCGCTTATATTATAATGGGATTAACGCTTACCGCGGTTAAACGTATGGTCCCTGCCATTATTCTATGTAGTTTTTTAAAAATTGTCACTTTGTTTTAAAAGAAAACGCACACGTGCATTTACGTGTGCGTTTGATTGTTTGTCCGACCGGCTATTAAACAATAGGATTTTCACGGATTCCGAGAACACCAAGGGTGCCCGGGCCACAGTGACAGGAAACAGTGCAACCTGCGGTAGTGATAAGAACCTCTTTGTCGGGATATGCGGATTCAACCATTTCTTTGAGCTCTTTTGAGATTTCTTCGCATCCGCCCGAATGGGTGACAAAGATGCGCTTTCCGATAAACTTGTTATCTGACTCGAGTTTTTCTTTAGTGTACTGCTTGAGCACTTCGGTCATCTTACCGCGATATTTTTTTGCAACCGACATTTTGCCGTCTTTAACCTGAATCATAGGACGAAGTTTGAGAAGGTTAGCACCCAATGCTGCGACGGAAGAACAACGGCCGCCTTTGTGGAGATATTCGAGGGTATCAACAACAAACGATGCATCAACGCGGTCAACCAAAGTCATAATTTCGTCGTAAATCTCTTTTGCAGATTTGCCGTCATTTGCAAGATCGCAAGCGTGCAAAACCAACAGACCGATACCGGTTGAGAGGTTGCGACTGTCGATAACGTAGATGTTATCCATATCTTCGGTGGCAAGACGTGCGCTGTTAAAGGTTGTGGACATTTCGGAACTGATGTTGAAATAAACGGCTTCCTGACCTTCTTTAACGTTGTTATTGATAAATTCTTCATGCTCGGTCATATTTGTTGCAGTGGTTTTTGCAAGTTGACCGCTGGATTTGTAGTAAGCATAAACGTCGTCGGGAGTGACGTCAACACCGTCAAGATGCTTTTCATCACCCAAAACAACGGTAAGGGGGCTAATTCTGATATCGTAAGCCTTGACAAGTTCTGCTGAAAGGTCGCAGGTACTGTCACTTAGAACTAAGGTCTTTTTTTCTGCCATAATGAACCTCCAAATAAATATTTTCTTCAAATATATAAATAATATAACATAAATGTTTTAATAAAACAATAATAAATTATTCTTTTCGACTATTTTCTCTTTTTTGTTAAAATACACTTTAATTTTATAATATGTTCTGTTATAATATATAAAATAATCTATTTGGCGGCAATTTTACCGATGTGAGGGATGTAAAAATGAACAGTAAAAGTATGACATCAACTTTAATTGCTTGTATAGCTGTTTGTCTTGTTGCAATAATTGCGATGACCGTTGTGCTTATAAACGGTATGAATAAAAACGATACGTCGTCGGTTGATTCAAGCGGCACAAGCACGATTGATACAGCCGATACTTCATCTCAAAATTCGACTTCTTCTCAAGATTCGTCGTCTTTAATATCGTCTTCCGATATTGAGACTTCGTCTAATGTCAGCAGTAAAGAATCGTCTTCAAGCGTTACGTCGTCAAAAAACACCTCGTCGATCACTTCAAGCTTTACTGCCTCTCCAGGTGTGGGTTCGGCATATTATCCTCCTAACGATGGTGATAAAGTTGCCTATTTAACATTTGATGACGGTCCGTCGACAAAAGTTACTACAAAGGTTTTAGAAACGTTGGAAAAATACAACGTTAAAGCAACATTCTTTGTTGTAGGAACGAGCAATATGAATATGCTTGACGAAATTTATAATGCCGGTCATGCGATTGGACTTCATTCTAATACACACGAATGGAATATTTATGAGAGCACAGATAATTATTTTGCTGATCTCAACGCTTTAAGTGATAAGGTCTACGAAAAGGTAGGAGTTAGAAGTCAAATCATTCGTTTCCCAGGAGGAAGCAGTAATACTGTAAGCCGTAAGCGATGTGAGGGTATAATGACCAAACTTGTACAAATGGTTGAGGATGAAGGATATGCGTATTTTGATTGGAACGTAGACAGCAATGATGCCAATACCAGTTATATGGAAAAGGTCGATGGTAAATACCTACCTGTACCTAAGAGTACTATTGTCAAAAGTATCCTCAATAACGCTCAAGGTAAAGATAAAATATGTGTTTTGATGCACGATATTGGTGCAAAAACGACAACTGCTGAAGCACTTCCTGAAGTTATTGAAGGTTTAAGAAATATGGGATATAGATTTGAAGTGCTAACAAAGGATTCTCCGGTATTTCATCAAAAAGTTCAAAATTAAGAGGGCGAATATATGACATTAAACATCAAGAAACTGAACGATAATGCTATAATTCCCAAAGCTGCTACGGGCGGCAGTGCAGGTATGGATTTGTATGCCTGTCTTGATTTGGATGTGGTTTTAAAACCGGGTGAACGCGCTTTGATACCAACCGGTATTGCTATTGCATTACCGGATAGCAGTTATGTTGCTTATATTTACGCCAGAAGCGGTCTTGCGATAAAAAACGGCATAACACTTTCCAACTGTGTTGGTGTTGTTGACAGTGATTATCGTGGCGAGATTAAGGTCGGACTTGTTAATCTGTCTGATAAGGATTATACTGTAACTTCGGGTGATCGTATTGCACAGATGGTTATTGCACCCGTTATCATTCCCGAAATCAGCGAGGTAGATGAACTTGATGAAACCGAGCGTGGTGCGGGTGGCTTCGGTTCAACAGGGAAGAAGTGATATTATGAAGAAAACTGATAAAATCAATATTTTTGACATTGTTTTGCCGATTTTGTTTTTGCTGAGTTTTGGAGCGTGTGCATTATTCGGTTGGCGCGACGTTGTTAACGGCCTTTTTGCCCCAAGCGGCGAAAACGTCGGTGAGCTTTTAAAAATGCCTTTAGCCTACACACTTGTTTGTTTCGTGTTTTTGATTGTTTTGTGTGCTATGGTCATCTTGGGCATCATTAAGCGAAGCAAAGTGAATTTGTGGATTTCGGCAATCTATATGTTGCTGTTTGTTGCCGGGTTTATTTTTCTTGGCGCTTTGGCAACGGGTAATATTACAAATGAAGCTTTGTATAACATTGTTACATATTTCCTCACTGCGGTGCTGATCCCTATGTACGGTGTGATATGGCAGATGAATTTCTTCTTTTTCTTGATATTTATTCCGCTGTTTATCGTCAATATCGTTGGACTTGTTAAGTCTTATAAAAAATAATTTATTATTAAAGGACATCTTTCTTCAAAAAGATGTCCTTTATTCATTTTTAGAGGAGTTTTATCATACATATTACTATAATTATTAAGAGGTAATATGAAATGCGGGATAAATCGTTTCACAATCGTCAAGAATACGATATGAAGTTAAATATACTTATATTACAAACTGTGATCGTTGTTATTATAATGCTGTTTGCGGTTGGAATCAGAATGTTCGGCGGTGACTTGTACCACAAGATAAGCAACGCATATCACAGTCGCTTTGATGATGTGACAAGCGTTTCGGAAGTGATTGATCCGCAGAACAAAACCGAATCTACCAACAGTGCGTCGAATATAAGTACCGACGTTGTATTTGACGATGAAAACAGTACCTTTTCAACTCAAAATGAGTTAATTGAAGAATATGATGAGAATATTGACGGGAAAGTGACGGGCAATATTACCGACTTCTATTCGATTGATTCTAAATTAGTGTCCTCGAAATATAATTCATTCTTGTGGCCTGTTTACGGGACGGTCTCTTCACAGTACGGTTTTAGATATCATCCTATAAGCGGAGATTATCTTATGCACAACGGTCTTGATATTGCAGCCGATAAGGGTACAGAGATAATAGCGGTTTATGACGGAGTTGTTCAAAAGTCGGGATACAGTGAATCGTACGGATATTACGTACTGTTAAAACACAGTAATAATCTTGAGACTTTGTATGCTCATTGCAGTTCACTTAACGTTGAAACAGGTGATACTGTAAAAAGAGGTGAAACGGTCGCGTTTGTTGGAAGTACGGGGCGGTCAACCGGACCGCATTTACATTTTGAAGTCAGGGTTAAAAATTACAGAATAGATCCCGAGTGGTTATTATGTGAGAGATATGACGTATGAATATTAAAATTTTTGGAGTTAAAACATATATTTCGGTTCCTTTTGCGATATTGATGGCCTTCTTACTTGTGACCGATTCGACGGGCTTTATGGGTATTTCTCTTTTTGCAGTTGCAGTGCATGAGTCGGCGCATCTTTTGGCAATGAAGCTTTTGAAATGTGCGCCTAATTCAATTGAACTTGGAATCGGCGGCGTTCTGATCAGAAGTAAAGCGTATGCAAGCTTTAAAGAAAACCTGATTACTGTGCTTTCGGGACCGCTTGTTAATTTGTTCTTTGCAGGGTTGTTTTGGGCGTTGGGTTATGGATTTGAACTAGAGTTCTTCTATCTGAATTCGGTTGTGCAGTTTGTGGTCGGTGGGGTGAATTTATTGCCGGTTAAAGGGCTCGACGGCGGAAAGGTGATGCGAATTATATTAGAAAGTATTGGAGTAAAATATATTGGATTGACTTGTTCCGTTGTGTCAATATTTACCGCGTGTGCAATAACAATTGGAGGTTTGGCGGTTTTAGTTAAAAATGTTTCAAATCCGTCATTGCTTTTATTGGGAATTTATCTTATAATAATAAATGTCAGTCGGTTCAATTGTTGTTATGACTGAAATAAAGTCACGGATGTGAAAAAATGACAGAAGAAAAATTGGAACAGTTACTGTTGTCGGTTCAAAAGCCCGGCAGATATGCAGGTAACGAACAGGGAAGTGTTATTAAGGATAAATCCAAGGACGACTTGAGATTTGCGTTTTGTTTCCCTGATACATATGAAGTCGGTATGTCGCACCTTGGTATGAAGATGTTATATTCTTTGTTTAATTCCACGGATTATATCTGGTGTGAGCGTGTTTTTGCACCTTGGGTCGATTTTGAAGAGGTTATGCGAGAAAATAATATGCCTCTGTTTGCGCTTGAAAGTCACGACCCTGTGAGTGAGTTTGATATTATCGGTTTTACTTTGCAGTATGAGTTGTGTTATACCAATGTGCTCAATATGCTTGATTTGGCGGGTATTCCGCTTTTGTCGAAGGATCGAAAAGGCTTAAAGAATCTCGTTGTCGCAGGCGGACCCTGTGTTTGCAATCCGGAACCGTTGGCCGATTTTGTTGACATCTTTTTCCCGGGTGAGGGTGAAGAGGTCGATTTGGAAGTGATCGAACTTTACCGTAAATGCCGTGACGAGGGGACAAGCAAGGAAGAGTTTTTGCGCCGTGCCGCAAAAATAGAGGGTGTGTATGTTCCGTCGCTTTATGACGTTGAGTATAACGATGATAACACAATTAAAGCCATTATTCCAAAAGACGGTGTACCCAAAACGGTTAAAAAGCGTATTATTAAAGACCTCGATAAGTGCTTTTATCCCGAAACGTTTGTTACTCCGTTTATCGAGATAATTCACGACAGAGCTGTTCAAGAGGTTTTTCGTGGATGTATCAGAGGTTGCCGTTTCTGTCAGGCGGGATTTATTTATCGACCCGTCAGAGAAAAGAGTGCAGATATCGTCAATAATCAGGCTAAATGTCTTTGTGACAGTACGGGATATGAAGAAATTTCTCTTTCATCCTTGAGTACCAGTGACTACACTCAACTTGAAAGCCTTTTGGGACAGATGTTTGAATGGACCGAAAAGGACAAGGTAAGTGTTTCGTTGCCGTCATTGCGTGTTGATAATTTTTCGCCAGAATTGCTTGAAAAGGTTAAAAAGGTGAAAAAATCGGGATTGACTTTTGCTCCCGAGGCCGGTACACAGAGACTGCGTGATGTTATCAATAAAAATGTTACCGAAGAAGAAATTATGCGAACCTGCCTTACGGCTTTCAAGGGCGGCTATACTTCGGTTAAACTGTATTTTATGTTGGGACTTCCGACCGAAACCGATGAAGACCTTGTCGGAATAACGCAGTTGGGACAAAGAATTGTTAATGCGTTTTATGAAATGCCTGAGAAGCCAAAGGGTAAGTCGGTGAACGTTTCTATCAGTGTATCTACCTTTGTTCCGAAGCCTTTTACGCCGTTCCAATATGAACCGCAGGATGATCTGGACGAGGTTGAACGCAAGCAAAAGTTGCTTGTTGCAAGTAATACGACTAAAAAGGTTACTTTGAGTTGGCATGACTCAAAAACAAGTATTCTTGAGGGCGTTTTTGCACGTGGCGACCGTCGACTCGGCCAGGTTATTTATGAAGCATTTAAAAACGGCTGTAAATTTGACGGCTGGGGCGAGATGTTTGACTATGAGAAGTGGATGTCGGCCTTTAAAAAATGCGGCGTAGAGCCTGAATTTTACAATCACAGGGGCAGAAGCTTTGACGAGGTTTTGCCATGGAGTCATCTTGACTACTGCGTATCGGAAGAGTTTTTACAGCACGAAAATGAGTTGGCACATAAAGCGGCGACAACACCAAACTGCCGCGAAAAGTGTCAGAATTGCGGTGCTAACTGCTTCAAGGAGGGTGTTTGCATTGAGAAACGTTAGAATTTATTATGCAAAACGCGGCAGAATGAAGTATGTTTCGCATCTTGATATGAACCGATACGTTGCAAGACTGATGAAGGTGGCAGGTATTCCTGCGTGGTATACTGAAGGATTCAATCAACACCTTTACGTTACCTTTGCGTTACCGTTATCTTTGGGTGTTACTACCGATTACGATATTATCGACATGAAGATTGTCGATGATAGTTTTACCAACCAAATGGTTCTTGATGCACTGCGTGAAAAAGCGACAGAGGGCATCGAGATACTCAATGTTTCCGAGCCTTGGATGAAGGTGCCGGAATTGAAATATGCTTCGTATACTATCGTATATAAAGATAGCGATGAAAAATTGCTTGCGTCACTTGAAAAACTGTTAAAGGGAAATTATATTCCTGCTGAAAAGAAGGGTAAAAAGAACAAGATCACTTTGTTAAATCTTGCAGAGAAGATAAAGTCGATTGAGACTGAAAGAAGACAGGGTGATCTGGTTGTCAAAGTTGTATTGCCCGGTGGCAATACCGAAACTATAAATCCTGCATTGTTTTTACAATCGTTTATCTCGGCAGGCAACCGAAAGCCTGAGGTTGTAACGATTAACCGAGATATGCTCTTTAACGACAGAATGGAAAAGTTTGAATAATTTTAGGGATTTTGTTTTAATATGACTTGACAAATCGTTTTAAGAGTGATATTATAGTCGAGCGTCCAAAAGACGCTCATATTTGCGAGTGTGCTGGAACTGGCAGACAGGCACGTTTGAGGGGCGTGTGTCCACGACGTACGGGTTCAAGTCCCGTCACTCGCACCAAAATCCGAAACGGACTTTTGTCCGTTT
>JAGBXM010000130.1 GCA_017629275.1 Clostridia bacterium | reverse complement strand
TGGAAGAGTTTGAAAAATATTGCGAAAATGCACAGAGAAACTCTAACCGTGACATCAGTGTAGTAGAAACCGAACTAATCAAAAAACTTAATGATGTTAAGATTTTCGGTTATGACGAAGGGACGAATATTGTTGATGTCTTTATTAACTTTGAGCGAGAATCTACTCAAGCTGAGAAAGAAGACAAAAACTATAAAGAGAAGTACCGTCTTCTTTATACCGCCCTTTACGATGTTATTGAAGATGCGGTTAAACCTTACTGCTTTGGTCAAGGCGATTTAGACCTTAAAATCAATTGTAATAAGGTGCTTGAGAGCCTTATCAAATCATCTTATTGGGAAGAAAAACTCAATAAGGACAGTATGGTATATGCCGAATCTCTCGGTCAACTTAAAAACAAAGTTGAAAATATGTAATAGACAATGAAAACCAGGCACATATCATTACGATATGTGCCCTGAGAGGTATTGAAATGGTAATAGTTATAGACCTTAGTAGAAAAATGGTCGGCTTTAATCTGTTTGAAAGTTTCTTCTACAAGTTAAAGAGCGATGGTACATTGGTTTTTGCCAATAACCCTTTAACGGTAGATGATACCGATTTTAATTATGCGGAATTAAAATCACACATACAGAATATTTTGTTTGACCATCATGCAAGTTCGTATAGTCTTTGTGTTTTATATGACATGGATGACCAGCGAAAAGACCCTATACGAAATAGCATTGCTTCGAACATCCACGAAATTAAAGAAAATATTATAAAACCTTTACAGCAAGACTATTCGTTTAATAAGCTGTATTATTTCTCTTTGGATAGTATCAAAAGAAATTATGATGGTATCCCTAATGACCAGAATATTAAATTAGCAATAGATTTTGATTCGAGAGGATATATAACCGAAGATGAATTAGACTGTAAATATTCTGACATTTTATTCACCGAAGAAGAAATGCAAAAAATAGACCTTCTTTGGTACGAAATAAGAAATACCAGTATGTCTTCGGATAATATCTCAATCAAAGACTCAAAAAAGGTTGCTGCTAATTTTAAAAAAGGTTTAAGTGAGTTCTTTGATTCGAAAACCGCAATAATTAAAGAGAAATACGATAATCTTTCGTGGTATGCTTCACGATTAAACAAAGTATTCAAAGCAGTTTATTCGAGTTTCGAAACTTCATTATATAAAAATGCGAATTCTATTAACTCAATACAAAATCCGTCAGAGTTACTTCGCACTGCTCTAAAAATGGAAGTATCCACCTATCGTGAAAGAGATGCTATAATCATTCATATTGCTCTGACCGATAAGAATTCGACATTGAATCGAGAAGTTTTGAGATTTAGACATCAATTAGAAATAATCGCACTACTTATTTACTTGGCTACCAACGATACAAAACTTGTATTCGAGGGCGGTCAAACCATCGGAAGAGAAAATCACTGGGAAATTTCTACAATTCTCAATGATGCTAATCTTTCTAAAATGCTGAATTCTTATAACTCTAAGTTAAAAACAGAGTTAGATAAACTTGGAAAATTCACTAACAATGAAATTGAGTACGAGGAGTTTGCTCCCCGAACATTTAACTTGGCTATGGAGATGAAAAAGCCAGAACTCCCATCCACACCACCGTTTGGATTATTCTCAAACAAAAGAGATGCACGTAAGATGGAGCACTTTGCTGATGCTTTGTATGAGAGGTATCTGAAAGGGGTGGATTATGCCAATAAAAGAATTCGTGAGTTGACCACTAAACTTAGAGTACAGAAGGAATCAGATTCGTCTGGCAAATATAAAAAAGGCAATATTTTGGAGATTAGTGCTGAACTTGAAAAAATGCAGAACAGCATTAAAGAACTCCAACAAAAAATTGCATTCTATCGTCCTAAGGAAGCAGTTGCAATCAATCCTAATTTGAAATTGGAATACAATGACACGGTCAAAGAAATTCAAACTATGATGTCAAAGAGATTGAAAGGCACTACCTTCTTGAAGAACATATTGCTTACGATAGGTGTTTCTTTATGTACATATCCTATTTTGCAATTTACCGACATTCCTGATAAGACAATGCTCATAATAAGTTTGTTGATGTTGATTTTACCTGTGTCAATTTATGCTATTTTGAAAGTTGCTTATTCTGCATTGTTGAAGAAGAAAATAGCCAAAAAGATATCGGCTCTTGTTCACGAAAATGAAGACTTGGTTAATAATCTTTTCCGTAACGACAATGAAGCTTCAAAGTATGTACAGGACATTTACAACTTGATTATGCAAAGAAAGTATGTGAATGAGTGCAATGCAAAGGTTATATCTTCAAATCGAAAATTCAAGCAATTTAACTATCATCACGATAAACTTAAAGAACATGCGGAAGTTAGTGACAGGCTAATTGAAATTCTTGGCATCAACACTTCTGTATCTGAACTTGTTAAAATTGATAAGTTAGAAGGTTTGGAAGGCGGAAAAACAATTGAAACAAATCCCTTGTATTGTCCGCTTAGTTATTTGCTTATTGCAGACCCAATCAAAAACAAGGCGGTTATCAATGACCAACAAAATGTGGATATTGATAGTAACCTTATAGGATTTGTGGAAAAATTCATCATCAAACACGATAAGGAGTACCGCCATGATTAAGTTTTTAATTTTTATCGCTATAATAATTGGCTCTGCTCTTGCTGGGTTTGGTATTCTTGCAGGTTATAAAGCATTGAATATTAAAAAAGAATATCGCTTTAAGCATCATAATCATTTAGTGTTTTTGACTGCTAGTGTTGGCATAGGCTCCCTTGTTTATTTCGGGACATGGATAGCTTCTTTGATTAGCGAGAAGGCTGCCGAATTTTTTGATAGTATTCACACCACTCATCTTATTCCAAGCCTTATCCTTGCAATTTATCTGTTGTACAAAAGTATTTATCGGATTTATTTCCATATTTACTCGAAGAAGTCCACGGATATATCTGAGGATAATCTGCCCATACAGTATTACGAGAAAAATGGTGAATTTTATCTTTCGCCGTACCATTCCACTCTTGCCAAAGTGTTTAAGTATTCGGCAATAATAATAGTGGTATTGATAAGTATTGGAATAGGAATTATCTATCTTATAAATGAAGATAATTCTGTAAAAATTCCTATAACAGTTGAAACATTTATTCTATTGCCGTTATTCTTATTAGAATTAAATGCTTATTTTGATGGACATCTTGAAGACGAAGTGAAGAAATCGCTTCAAACCCAAGATACACCAAAGGAAAGAGATACCGTTTGGGCTGACCTTGATAATGAATATCACAGACTGTGGCAACAGCAATTATTAGGTCGTTACAGTGTTACTAACAAATACGAGCGACAAATAATCAGCAAAACTGGAAAAAGAGATATACTTTCAGAAAGCATTGCAAAATCTGCTTCTGGCAACAAATCAAATGACTTCCTTTATTCCAGAATATTGTCGCCTATTATGAGAGGCGAAGATATGATTGTAGAAAGTTGCTTGTTGCAGAGTTTCTCTGATATCATCGTTCCCATTGTAAACATTATGTTTACAGCAAGTAAGCGAATGATGTTTATTTGCGATAATTACGGTACTGTAAAGCAATGCGAAAAGTGGTTTGAAGAACTTGATATTAAGTCTAATACTTCAAATTCAAATATCGTTATTGATGTTCTGAATTATGATAATACAGAATCTATCAAGATGGATAGTAATGTAGATATCTATATTGGTACCGTTGATTTAGCATTAAATAGTAAAGCAATATTTGAAAACATTGATGTAGTATTTTGTCTTAATGTTGATAAAATCATTTCAGAGAGTGCTTTAAACTTAAATCTTCTTGCTTCGGTACTCTCAAGTGACCGCTATGATAATGTTCAATACATATTGTTTGGCAATCGTGTTAATGGACTTAAACAGACTGCTTCGCAAGTATTTATGCGAAATGATTTTGGTTATCAGGTTGTAAATAGTGCAATCGAAAAGAGTTTGAATGCAAATTTCTGGTCTACCGAAAAAGGATGGTTACAGTCTGCCATACTTCCTGGCTTTGCCGCACAGTATTTGGGACAATTAATCCCCTTGGCCATTCCTGCATTTAAGTATGATATTCAGCATGTTGACATTATTTCAGCAGCACAATCGTTTTCTGACCAAATGCTATCATTACAAACCGCCCAACCGCTACTCAAAAAGTATATGGGTAAAGATATAGTAAATATTGATGAAGCAATAACTTTTGCTGAAAACGAAAATTTCTTAACCCTAAATGACAATTCGGTTGTGGTTGTTGGGGATACAAGTAATAATGCTGCTTTAATTCTTCTTAACTGGTTAAAGTATGCTAAATCTAATATGTTCTTGAATGTTGTTTCTTCTCCTTATTTGCTTAGAGATTACATTGTGGCAAACATGGATTTCTTCCTTGGCAATGTAGAAGCAATTGGTAATATTCTTCCTGTTCCCAAGAGTAATATTAAACTTTCGGTGTACAGATTGATAAATCAACTGTGCTATGGAAATGTTGCAGAAGAAACTTTGCTTAGAGAAATTAAAAACCAAGAAACCGATATTAAAATTGATACATTTGAGAATGACCAAGTCCGTTTTGTTACAGAAGCACTACAAGATTTAACTAAACGAGCTTTCGGTACCAATATATTCTTTACCTCTTATTTGACTTCTCAGCGAATCAGCAAAGAAAAGTCAATGGAGAGCAAGAGATATTATAAATTGCTTGACTCAATTAAAAACGAATTGCCAGAACGATTGTTTAAAAACATTACATTCATTGATTCCGAGCAATTTGCAAAAGTGTTGAAACGAATACCTGTATTCGAACTTTACCAGAACTATTTAGAAGGCCAATATGTATCTTTTAACGGCAAGTATTATTTGATTGACAAAATTGACTACGATAATGGTATTGTTGAACTTACATATTCAAGCAACAATGCAAGTGTTCGATATCGTCAGTGCCGTCAAATAAGCAATGTTGTTCATCGTGGTATTAGCAAGGAACTTCCTGTTCTGAAAGTTCGTGATAGCATATTGAAAAAGAATATCCTGCGAGCAGACATTGAAGTCAATACCGATGGATACTATGAGTTTAATAATGCTATTAGTTTTGCCCCTGGCGGTTTTGGTTATAAGAAAGTTGATTCCAAAAAGAAAGGTCTTCGTAGAAACTACAAGTCAACCAATGTTCTTGCAGTGAACATTTCAAGTGCAACGATTTCTGCGATGTCACAGAAAGAAAAATTCAAGTTATCCTTCACACTAAGTGTATTGCTTAATGAAATATTTGAGACACTGTTCTCTAATATTAAGCAGTATATTATTGTGCGAAGTGTAGTTTCTGATAACAGTTGTTGGAATGATTTTGAAAACGAAGAGATTATCAACCTTTATCGCCCAATTGTGGATTCTAATGTTGAAGATGGTATTAACATCTATATTACAGAGGACACTGAGCTCGAAAAAGGTATTACCGATACTATTGTAAATAATTTCGATAATATCATAATGAGACTTCTTTTTGACTATTTGTTTTGGTTGCTTCAAGAAAAAGAAGGCAAACGAGTTGGAAAATGGTTCGCATCTGATAGTGGTGACTTCATAAATGTCGAAAGTATGGATAAATCACTCTTCCTTAAATACGGAGACGACAAAGTAAATGACTGTCTTGATTTAGAAGCTGCATTCAATTGCTTGTATGAACTTATCCTTAAAGGTAATGATACCCTCACTTATAGCAGACTTGAATTCATTAAGAAGCGAATTGAAGATGACCCATTCAAACTGCTAGAGGTTGATGTTGCCGAAGATGAGCAACCCCAAGAAGAACAAATCGCTTCCGAAACACAAACAGGAGTTGAACTAGAAGAAACGGTTAATGAAGTAACTGCCGATGAATTGGAAGAGACTATCGAGACTGTTGAAGAAACTGTTATAGAAGACGATAATGCTGAGCAACTATCTGAGTCAACAACAGATGAAACACTTTCTGAAAATACCGCCACTTCTGAAGAAGAATCTGGTTCCGAAGAAAATGGTAATACCGAAGAAGAAACTGTAACTGCAACTGAAGCTGAAGTGGTTGAAGAGCCCAAAAAGCGAAAGAAACGAAGCAAGAAAAAAGAAAAAACTGAGAAATCCGAAGAATAATGCCTAACATAAAAAAACAGAGTGCGGACCTATCGTACTCTGTTTTTTTCTTGAAATTTTTTTGTATTTTCATTAGATTCTCTAGACAATAAATTTTTTTATTTGTAAAGGAGAAATCTATATGAAAAACACACTTTATCCTCGTGGAGCAATTTATTATGTCGATTTAGGAGAAGCAAATGGAACCTCTGTCCAAGCAGGAGTTAGACCGTGTATTTTAACGAGTTCAGACATTAATAATATTCACAGTCCTAATGTGAATATCGTTTGTTTGACCTCATCACGCACAAAGGCAAAGCTGCCAGTTCATATTTTTATATCCGCAAAAGAGTCGGGTTTACATAGAGACTCGATTTGCCTATGTGAACAACAACGTACTGTCCCCAAAACCGCATTGAGGCAGTATGTGACCACACTGTCTGACGAATTAATGGAAAGAGTTTCTGATGGTTTGAGAATCCAACTTTCGCTCTAATTCCCCCTCAAAAAGAAGCACCTCCCGTTTCGACGGAAGGTGTTTCTTTCATTATTTCGATAAAACTAAAAAATATGAAAATAGCAACCTCTATTGACATCAATAGATAGTCATTAAACTGTGCTCCGTAAATGTTGTGCTGGACAACAAGAAATCCAACGGCAATGGTGTAGAACGTGATGAGAACGCAGTGAAAAGCCTTGCTTTTGTTCAAGAACAGAGATGTAAAAGCGATAACTGCGAAGACGATAAAGGCAATTATATAAAGCAAAGCTTTTTCTTTACCCGCCAAATAAATATTAGCCAAGCACATTAAATATGCCGTCAAAAAGTAAAACATATTTCCTCCTGTTAGTGATATTTGAAAATTCTATAACCGCAGCATCGCTCCGAGAACTCTTCCATTGTGAAATTGCCGATATTTATGACGCCTGCTATTCGTTCGTTATTCTTTTTCCTTGTGTTATCGACCGTTGTATCAAGAAAATAAGTTCTCTTGCTGTTTCCGTCATCAACAATGAAAAAATTGAAAGAATGATATATGCTTTTGTCGTACACCGAAACCGCATCTACTACATAAGGTTTGCAGTTCCAACCTTTAAGCTGCGATATTTCTCTGGCTACTATTGCCGCAAAACAAGACCAGTCATAACATAGCCCATTACAGTCATTGTCTATGAACTCGTCTATATCGAAATACTGAAACAAATCAGTCGACTTTTTGGGAATGTAGGTCCGAGTGCCGATGAAATCATTAACATCGATAAGCAATTCTTCAATTGTATCGGCTTCACCGAACCTGTCTATAATCCACTCACGAGCCTGCGGTGAGCATTTCGTTGTGATGGAATATGTTTTTGCCTGCTCCGTAAAAACGATTGTCGTCGTCAACAACAAGACGAGAGCAACCGTCAAAATGGTTTGCAGAGTGATTTTAACTGTCTTCATATTGCCTCCTAAATAACTATATTGCAATGAGACTGCAATACCTGTTCCAGTTTTTCGCTACGGCGATTTAAGTACCTCTGTGTTACGGCGAGAGAACTGTGCAAAAGTGCTTGTTGTACCGAGACGATATCATTTCCCGTCTTCTCATACACGGTCAGTGCATATAATTTTCTCCAAGAGTGCGACGAGACATTTTCAAGCCCAAGGTAGTCGACCACCTTTTTGATATATTTCGTTACGGCTCGTGGGGTGAGTTTGAAAATTCTCTCGTCTCGCTTGCATCCAATAGAAATCGCATATTCGGTGATATAGTTCTGCAATTCCAGTGGGATAGGCACATTTCGCTCTTTTTTTGTCTTTCTCTCTACTATCTTCAAACGATACCCGTGGTCCGACAAGTAAATGTCGCTCAATTTCATTGCAAGGATATCGGATAATCGAAGACCCGTAGAGCACTCAATAGTCAAAATATGAATTATTTCGGGATTGGCTCTAATGCCGATGTGGTTCTCACTCATTGTCTGCATAATCAAACGATGTTCCTCGTTGGTGATTGGTCTGCTTGTGCTCATAAAAGTTCCTCTTTTCTATTCAAATAGTTCCTGTTTTACCACCTTTTTTAGTGCGGTGTTTGAAAACCCGCATAAACACTGAATTTTTGAGTTCTTTTTTTATCTAAAAAGAGAACTTTTCTTACATTTCGTTACCTCTGTCAAAAAGTGCTTCGGCGAGTAATCTTGTCCCAGTTTTGAAGCCAACAAGGAATGCGGAGTATTCCAGATGGCAGGCTGTGGTTCCACACTTATCTACGTACACATTGAGAAGTCGCTTTTGCTCATCGTTCAGAACAGCATCAAGAGCCTCTCTCGCTTCGGATGCTTCGCTTAACGATTTGTTATAATCATCGCTTTTTCGCATAGGTCGGTCAAAAAGGCTCAAATTACCGTAAAATAAATCTTTGATAGTTTTGTCGGTCATAATACAATTACCTCTCCTTCGAATTCTTTTTGAATTAAGCATACATTAACGGTATCCTCCGCAACCTTATGGATAAGGATGCATTCATACCCTTCGGGCACTTGAAGTTGAATTAACTCCTCTTCGGTCCGAGGATAGTTGTCATATACCGACCGACCATCCCTGAATGTCTGTAACAAAACTCTTATCATACATAAAATCTCCTTTTTAAAATTATGTACGGCACCGACCCCCTTACGGTGCCTTGAAAGGTAATAAAGAAAGAAGAGGAACATACATCCACCACGATGTATGTAAGCACCGTCTGGCTCGGTGAAGGTGGATGGGAGGAATTAAATTTAAGGAGGAATTTTATAGGATAACTCGTTGCCAGATAACGAATAAAAAACAAAAAAGACCCACATACTCCCTTTGGAAGGGTAAGTATGTAGGTCGGTAGGTCAATATGTAATCTTATTCATTTGTCACCTATATTATAACATATTTCGACAGCTAAAGCAAGCTATTTGCCGCAAAAGGTCCTTGATTTATAATTTGTGTTATGCTATAATCTCATTGGCATATTAAGTGGATAAAAAGACTTGGTTTTACCCATGAAATACCCATCGTACCCACAAAATACCCATGAAAGCCAAGAAATTGTAAGAGCTTATAAGAATATATAAGAACTTATAAGAATCGCTTAAAACCCACTGTTTTCGGGGAGAAATTATAAAGACTTATAAGAGGTTATAAGCAGTTATAAGATTGCCCCTCTAAATCCCCACAATGAAGCCGTTAGACTAATATGTTAAAAACCTCTCTGCCGAAGTTCGGTAGAGAGGTTTTTGCTTTTATCAGTCTTCTTCCAATAGTTTGGAAGGGGATATTTTTAATACCTGTGCGATTTTGAACAAGGTTTCGAGTGAAACGCCGCGCACCGTGCCGGTACCTTCAACCTGGCCGACAAAGCTTACACTTTTGCCGATAAGTTCTGCAAAATATTCTTGCGTAAAACCTGCTTTTCTCCTGTAATATGCAATCTTCAAGCCAAGAGTTATATACTTATCCGGAAATTCTGTCTTCATTTTGTTGCCCCTTTTCCTTTATAAACATATTTTAACGAAAAAAGGAACAAATTATTATAAGACACAAGTGCGTATATATTTACTTTGAGTGAAAGATAATTTATAATAAGTAAAAAATAATTTACTTTGGAGAGGTGTATATGCACGAGAATGTTTGTAGCTTTTTTGGCCACAGAACTATTAACGAAACGGATGAGTTGAGGAAGAAATTGACTAAGATAATCGAAAGGCTGATAACTGATAAAAATGTCGATACCTTTTTGTTTGGAAGCAAGAGCCGTTTTGACAGTTTGTGCCTTGAGCTTGTAACCAAATTAAAAGAAAAATACCCACACGTAAAACGAATCTACGTGCGGGCAGAATTCCCGTATATTGACAAGGGCTATCTGGACTATTTGCTAAAGACTTATGATGAGACCTATTACCCCGAAAAGCTTCTTGGAGCAGGTCGCGCCGCCTACGTCGAGCGCAACTACGAAATGATAGACAAAAGCCATTTTTGCATAGTCTACTATGACGAACAAAACGCCCCCACCACCCGTAAAAGCGGCACCAAAATCGCCCTTGAATATGCTGTTAAGAACGGTAGAGAAGTTAATCTTTTGCCTTGAAAATAGTATAAGTGGCTATTATGCCGATAAAAATGAGTTACCGTCGAGTTTTTTCGGCGGTGATTTTTATTAGCTGAAGTGTAAGAGGCGCGGCAAATCGCGATGATGTCACAGTTTTTGTTGTGTTAGGGTAAATTTGTGTGATTTCTTGACATTAGGGGCGGGGAATGGTACAATGAACAATGGTTTATTGCGTGAAAATGCGCGAATTTGTAAATTGAGGAGGAGAAGAAATGGTCGTATCTTTTATTGTTGTTGCTTACAATGCCGAAAAGACTCTTTCCGTTTTATTGAAAGATTTGTGCAAGCAGGATTATCCGCACGAGAAAATAGAGGTCATTCTTGTTGACAGCGCGTCGGGTGACGGCACCAAAGCGCTTATGCAGGAGTTCGCCGAAAATGATTTTGGATTTAAAAGCGTTTCGGTTCTGGACAACCCCAAAAAGACACTTCCTTGCGGCTTTAACGTTGCACTTCAAAATTATACGGGTGATGCTATTGTCCGTCTTGACGCACACACCAGCATCAGTGCCGATTTTATTTCCAAAAACGTTGAGCTTTTAAATAAAGGCGAGGACGTTGTCGGCGGTCAGGTCGAGAGTGTGCTTATTGATGATACATCCTTGCAGAGAACCTTTCTTCTTGCAGAAAACTCGGCTTTTTGCGGCGGTGCCGCATCCTTCCGCCGATTGCAGGAATGTGCGTATGTCAGTACTATGGCTTTTGCTTTGTACCGACGCGAGGTTTACGACAAGGTTGGACTTTACAATGAAAATCTTGCCCGTACCGAGGATAACGATATGAGCTACCGTGTCCGCGAGGCCGGATATAAAATGTATTTTGATCCTTCGATCAAAACGCTTCGTTTCACCCGCAGTACCTTCAAGGCACTTATGCGGCAGAAATATCTTAACGGATATTGGATAGGCAAAACCATGGGTGTTCAACCCAAGTGCTTCTCGTTGTTCCATTTTGTGCCGCTTTGCTTTGTGTTGGGCATTATCCTGACCACCGTTTTGACTTTGGTCGGATTTCCGTATCTCGCTTATTTAATGTGGGCGATGTATGCACTTGCGGCGGTTGGTGCGACCGTTCTTGACATAAGACGTGCCGAATTCAAATGGACGCATTTACTGTTACCGTTTGTCTTTCTGACCTTGCACATATCTTACGGAATCGGAACGGTGATAGGCTTAGTTGAAATGCCGTTCTTTGTAAAAAAAATCAAGGGTAGAGGAAACAAAAAAGGATAAAATTTCGATAGTTGTTTCCCTTTATAACGTTGCGGCATTTCTGTCGTGATGTGTTGAGTCGTTGCTCAAACAGACCTATGAAAAGGAAATTATATGCGTACAAGACAAGCTTTTGTGAATGCGGTATTCAGTCTGATGCTGCAGGTCGTTCTGGCGATATCCGGTCTGTTGGTGCCGAGGTTTTTTATCGCGGTCTACGGTTCGGCGGTCAACGGACTTGTGTCGTCCATAACTCAGTTTATAACCTATTTAAGCCTTGTTGAGGCCGGTGTCGGTGCCGCAGGTACCGTGGCTTTATACAAACCGTTGGCCGACAAGGACAGTTTAAGGGTCAGCGGAATTTTGTCGGCAACCAGGGTTTTTTATCTGCGTTCGGGACTGATCTTCGCGGGACTTGTGGGACTTTTGATTATATTCTATCCGTTGATTGTAAAAAGTGAGATCGGGGACGGCGGCTTTGTCCGTCTGATGATTTTACTGCTGTCATTGAGCGGAATTATCGACTATTTCTTCCTCGGAAAATACCGTGTGTTGCTTATGGCCGATCAACGTGGATACGTTTTATACGGATTCCAGATAATCGGTACGATCATAATGACGGCTTTGAGTCTGTGGCAGATTCATATCGGTTGCTCGGCACTGATCGTCAAGGCTACCGCCGCCGCAGTTTTTATCGGACGAAGCGTCGCCGCCATTATTTATTGCAAATATCATTATAAGGATTATAAATTCAACGTTTGGCCTTTAAAAGAGGCTTTCACGCAACGCAATGCCGCACTTGTGCATCAGATCGTCGGCGCCGTTGCCAACAATGCGGCACCTGTTTTGTTGACCCTGATGGTAAAACGAGATGCTTTGACCGAGGTCAGTGTTTACAGCGTTTACAACCTCGTTGCTTATTCGTTGTCAACACTTTTGACGTCGCTTACAGCGGGGCTGACCCCGAGCTTCGGTGAGGTCATCTCGAAGGGCGAAAAGGATGTATTGAAATCAAGTTACAGCGTTTATGAAATGGTAATGTTCTTGCTCATTTTCGTCTGTTACGTTTGTATGGCTTTGCTTTTGTATCCGTTTATTGCACTTTACAGCGCACAGTTTAACGATTCGACAAGTTACGTCAGAATCGAGCTGGTCGTACTGTTTACCCTTGCAGGTGTTTTGCAGTCGATAAGACACCCCGCGTTGACCGTCATCTGCGCCGCGGGTCATTATAAAGAAACGCAAAGCAGAGCAATTATCGAACTTGTGATAAGTCTTGTGTTCTCATTGGCGCTTACTCCTAAGTTTGGGGTTGCAGGTGTTATGATGGCAATGTGTCTGTCATACCTCTATCGCACTGCCGACGTTGTTTTTTACAGCGCTAAGCGGTTTTTGGAGGGAACACTTAAAAGAACTCTGTCGAGACTGTTGCGAAACGGTATTACGATGGCGGGGCTTATTACGGTCGGTGTTTTGTTGTTGCAACACGATACGACGAGTTGGTTTGTATGGATCGGTCAGGCGGTCGTTATCGGCATAACCTCGGTTGTAGTGCTGGTGCTGGTTAATTTTATATTTGAACCGCAAGAGATCAAAGGTTTATTAAAACTCGGAATGGGTATTTTAACAATGGGTGAGCGGAAATCCACCTTTTAAAAACAGATTCGGATTACTCGCGTCACCTTGAGGAATTATAAGTGAAAAAGATTTGTTTTGTGATTTTTGATATGGCGGTGGTCGGCGGTGTTGAGCAGGTTACCACCTCGCTTACATCGGCATTGAGCGATTACTGTGAGGTTCACGTTGTAGCACTTATTCAGACAGGGGACCTGAAGTATAGGTTGGATGAAAGGGTGAAATATTCTTATCTGACCGACACGGAAAAACGTTTTGTGCCGATGCAAAGGGAACTTAAAAAGCCTCTCGCAAAATATTTGAAGGAAAACGGGATAGACGTCTGCTTTATTCAGGGTACTTATACTGCGTTTATCTGCTACCCCGCAAGATATTACTGTAAAACCAAATTTGTGTTCTGTGATCACGGTGCATTGATAAATCAGTTCAAAGAAAAGACACCTACCGTGTCACGTTTCCTGGCATCGCTATTTTGCCATAAAACGGTGACGCTTACCGAGCGCAGTTTTTCTGATTATCATTCGAAATTTTTGGTTCCCAAACGCAAACTGCAATGTATTTATAACTGGATCGACTGCTCAAACAAGGATGATGCAGTATATGACATAAGCTCGAAGCGTATAGTGTCGGCAGGGCGTGTGACCGATGAAAAAGGCTTTGATATGTTGGTCGAAGCTTGTGAGTGGGTTTTTAAAAAGCATCCCGACTGGAGTCTTGATATTTTCGGTGACGGTGATATGATGTCGAAAATAAAGCAGATGGTTGCCGAAAAAGGCTTACAGAATAACGTGAATCTTTTGGGAATGCGTTCCGATCTCAAAGAACGTTACAAGGATTATGCAATGTACGTTTTGCCATCTTACCGAGAGGGAATGCCGCTTGTTTTGTTGGAGGCAAAACTGAACCGTCTGCCCGTTGTCAGTTTTGACATTCTGACGGGGCCGAGGGAGATAGTCCGCGACAAGGTTGACGGAATTTTAGTCAAGCCTTATGACATAAAAGGACTTGCCGATGCAGTATGCACTCTTATTGAGCATGAGGGTTTAAGGCAAAAAATGTCGGACGAGACCCACGGGAATTTACAAAAGTTTTCAAAGGATACCGTTTTAAAACAGTGGCTCGGTCTGATAGAAGCTTTGACAAAGTAATGGGTAGGAATTGTAGTAAAAAGCTATTAAGTTTGTTAAAGATTTGCTTTTCAACCGGTCGTCTTTTCGGTGCTTTTTGGATGATTGCAAGTTTTGCTGTGAGGATAAGGAAAAGGAAGTAAAATAAATTCAGAACCTGCACGTCAGATGACGTGCAGGTTTTTTATAAAAAAACAGATTTTAGGGTTGACAAACCGTGTAAAGGTATGTATAATATTGGAAGTTAGCAAAGGCTAACTGTTTATTTTACGGGTTGGTTAGCCTGTGCTAACGGCCCAAGAGTGAAAAGTGCGGTGAACCCAATGACTTTAAAGGACGCAATTGAAGGACAGGAATACATTATCAAAGACCTTGTCACCGAAGATGAGGAGCTTGAGGATTTTCTGTTTTCGCTCGGTTGTTACAGCGGTGAGGCTATAACGGTTGTGTCGCGTAAAAGGGGTACCTGCGTCGTTTCTATTAAAGATGCACGTTATTGCATCGACAATCAGTTGGCCGATGCCATTATAATTTAAAGATTGGCGGAGCTTTCCGCCTTTTGATTTTGATTTTAGTTAGCCGCCGCTAACCATAGACAAATGTTGGCGGTTTGAATTTTTATCGGTTTGCCGTGTCGTCGCAAGGCGACACTGTAAATATCCAAAAAATAGGCGTGGCGATTTCGTCCGACCAATGGGAGGAATTTTATGAGGATTGCATTAACAGGTAACCCTAACTCGGGTAAGACCACGATGTACAATGCACTCACCGGCAGTAATGAAAAGGTCGGCAACTGGGCAGGTGTTACGGTCGACAAGAAGGAGCACTTGATAAGAAAGGTCTATTATTCGGGCGATGAACAGTTGATCGCTGTTGACCTTCCCGGTGCGTACTCGATGTCACCGTTTACAAGCGAAGAAAGTGTCACAAGTCAGTACGTTAAAGAGGAGAACCCCGACGTTATTATCAACATCGTCGATGCGACTAACTTGAGCCGCAGTCTTTTCTTTACAACTCAGTTGCTCGAACTGGGTATTCCCGTTGTTATCGCGCTTAACAAGAGCGATATTAACAAAAAGAAGCAGACTAAGATCAATGCAGAACTTCTGGAGAAGCGTTTGGGATGCACTGTTGTCAATACAATCTCGACCTCGTCGGACGGACTTAAAGCCGTTATTGAGGCCGCAGTTCGGGCGGTTGGCAAGACACAGACGGCGCCTTATACCGACGGTAATGTCGATATGACCGACAAGGCTTCGGTCGAGGCCGCCGACCGTAAGCGTTTTGAATACGTCAACGGCCTCGTCAAAGAGGTTGAAAGCCGTAAGGTGTTCACCAAAGATAAGAATTTTGGTGATGCTATTGACAACGTTCTTACAAATAAATGGCTCGGCATTCCGATTTTTGCCGTTGTTATGTGGCTTGTTTTCCAGATCTCACAGGTTTGGGTGGGTAAACCCGTTGCCGACCTTCTGGTCGGTTGGCTTGAGACCTTCCAGGGTTGGATAGGCGGTCTTTTTGGAAATGCCAATCCCTTGTTGTATGCTTTACTGGTTGACGGTGTTATCGGCGGAGTTATCGCGGTTATCGGCTTCTTGCCGCTTGTTATGGTAATGTATTTCCTCATTGCTATCTTAGAGGACTGCGGTTATATGTCACGTGTCGCCGTTGTACTTGACCCCATCTTTAAAAAGGTCGGTCTTTCGGGCAAATCGGTCATTCCGTTTGTTATCACCGTAGGTTGTGCCGTTCCCGGTATTATGGCCAGCCGTACCATCCGCAACGAGCGTGAGCGCCGTGCTACCGCTATGATAGCTCCCTTTATGCCGTGCGGTGCAAAGATTCCCGTTATTTCGCTTTTTGCAGGTGCTTTCTTTGATAATGCAGGTTGGGTCAGTACCGCAGCATATCTCGCAGGTATCGTGCTCATTTTCCTTGCCGCGTTGCTTGTTAACCGAATTGCAGGCTACAAGGCTAAGAAGTCGTATTTTATTATTGAGTTGGCCGATTATAAATTTCCGGGCCTTTGGGGTGCCTTTAAGTCGATGTGCAGCCGCGGTTGGTCGTACATAGTCAAGGCTTCCACCATCATTTTGTTGTGCAACACCGCAGTTCAGATTATGCAGAGTTTCACCTGGAAGCTTACCGTTGCCGAATCGGCCGATGCTTCAATCCTGGCTTCTATTGCAGGTCCGTTTGCTTATTTGCTTGTTCCCATCGTGGGCGTTCTTTCGTGGCAGTTGGCCGCCGCCGCAATTACCGGATTCATCGCTAAAGAAAACGTTGTCGGTACTTTGGCCGTTTGCTTTGTCGGTCTTGAAAACTTTATCGACACCGAAGAACTTGCTATGCTTGAGGGTGCAGGTGCTCAGGTTGAAGGCGTTATGGCTATTACCAAGGTTGCCGCTCTTGCTTATCTGATGTTCAACCTCTATTCGCCTCCGTGCTTTGCCGCCATCGGTGCTATGAACAGTGAAATGAAGAGCGCAAAATGGCTTTGGGGCGGTGTGGGTCTTCAGTTGGCAATCGGTTATACCGTAGCATATTCAGTATATACCGTCGGTACTCTTGTTACTGCACCCTTGAAGCTTAACGTCGGTGCCGCTATTGCAGGTCTGGTTGCTATTGTTCTGATGGCCGCATATATACTCTTTATTATTTACAGAGACGATATGAAACTGAAGTCGGATAAGGTCTTAGGCACCTCGACCGACAAGAAACAAAAAACCAATGTATAAGTTATGGAAAACGCAATTATAATTATAGTTCTTCTGGTCATCGTCGGCGGCGGCGCGTTCTACGTGATACGCGCCAAAAAACGCGGTGAAAAGTGTATTGGGTGCCCACATTCGAAGGAATGCAAGGGCGGATGCCATTGCGGTGGTCAGATCAAAGATAAAAAGGATTAAAAAATCCCGTGTGTCGCCAACGCCCACGCTCGATGGGGGCGAAAGTGACACACGGGATTTTGCCGTTTTAAGAAAACGTTATTTTGAAATGTGTTTTTTGATGGCCTGAAGGGTAACGTCGCTTATATCGTGTTCCATCTTGCAGGCATCTTCACTTGCGGTTATGGGGTCGACGCCTATACCCGTTAAAAATTTAGTGAGTATTGTGTGGCGCTCATAAATCTTTTCGGCAATATCAACACCTATTTCGGTCAGGTGCAGATAACCTTCCTCGTCAACGGTGATATATCCGCCGTCCTTCAAAAGACCGACGGCACGGCTGACGCTGGGTTTGGAAAAGCCCATGTGCTCACAAACGTCGATAGAACGGACGGCCCTACTGCTGCGGGAAAGAACATATATAGTTTCCAGGTACATCTGACCCGATTCCAACAATGCCATAAAAACACCCCTGTGTGATATTAAAGGATATTATATCCTGTAACTATTGTATCACACAGAGGCTTTTTTATCAAGTTTAAAGTTTTGGGGGACGAGGTTACCTTAAGGTTCGCATAGCGTTGAGGATGGCAATGACGGCCACACCGACGTCGGCAAATACAGCCAACCACATAGGTGTAAACCCGAAGATGCTTAAAATCAACACTGCCGCTTTCACACCCAGCGCAAACGCAATGTTCTGACGGACGATGGCAATAGTCTTTCGTGCCATAAGTATGGCGGTGGAAAGTTTTTTGATGTCGTCGTCCATTAAAACAATGTCGGCGGCTTCGATGGCAGCATCCGAGCCGAGCGCACCCATTGCAATACCGACGTCGGCACGCATAAGTACAGGCGCATCGTTGATTCCGTCACCGACAAAGGCCGTTTTGCGGTGCGGTTGCTTGTCGGACATAATTCTTTCAAGCGCTGTGACCTTGTCCTCGGGAAGAAGGTCGGAAAAACAACGGTCAAGCCCTATTGCTTTGGTGATGCTTTCGGCCGTTGCTTGGCGGTCACCCGTCAGCATAACGGTGTCGGTAATGCCCAAGGTTTTTAATTCGGAGATTGCAACACCTGCGGCAGGCTTTATTTCATCTGAAATAACGATATAGCCCAAATATTCACCGTTTCGTGCAACGTGAACCACCGTGCCGACGATATCGGGTTCGGAGGCGGTTATGCCGTTTGAGTTCATAAGCTTCAGGTTGCCGCAAAGAACGGTATGCCCGTTAACATTAGCCGAAATGCCGTGACCTGCAATTTCTCGGACCTCGGTCACGTCGGTCGACGTGACGTTTTGACAAGCGCTTCTTAAAGCGACGGCAATGGGATGGGTGGAGTGACTTTCGGTCTTGGCGGCAAGTCGCAAAAGCTCGTCTTGGGCTTCGGTTTCGCTTTTTATCTCGGTGACGGCAAAGGTGCCTTTGGTTAAGGTGCCCGTTTTGTCGAACACGAAGGTGTCGACCTGTGCCAATGTTTCAAGATAGTTGGAGCCTTTAATCAAAATACCTTTTTTGGAGGCTCCGCCGATGGCGCCGAAGAACGACAGCGGCACCGAAATGACGAGGGCGCAAGGGCAGGAGATAACCAAAAAGGTCAAGGCACGTATCAACCAATCGGGAAGGGTGGCTAAATATCCTGCACTCGAAAACAGCGGCGGCAAAAAGGCGAGAACTGCGGCGGCGAGCACTACGGCCGGAGTATAAACCCTTGCGAATTTAGTTATAAAGTTTTCGGAACGGGACTTGTTGGCACCGGAAGTTTCGACAAGCTCTAATATTCTTGACACGGTCGATTCGCCAAAAGGTTTGGTGACCTCGACCGTTAAGACTCCACTCAAATTTATACATCCACTATAAACGGTGTCACCGACCTTTGCGGTTCTTGGCTGGGATTCGCCCGTGAGTGCCGAAGTATCGAGTGAGGAACTGCCCGAAGTGACCACACCGTCGAGTGGTATGCGGTCGCCGACGCGGACGGTGATAACGTCACCCACCGAAATTTCGTCGGGGTCGGTTTCGATAAGTTGTCCGTCGCGCTCGATAACGGCAACGTCGGGGCAGATGTCCATCAAGGCCGATATTGAACGGCGGCTTTTACCGACGGCTATACTTTGGAACAGTTCGCCCGTCTGATAGAAAAGCATAACGAAAACGGCCTCGGGGTACTGCGGTTCGGCTTCGGGAAAGAAACCGATGCAGATAGCACCGACGGTGGCAACGGCCATCAAAAGGTTTTCGTCAAACACCTGTCCGTTTATAATATTGCGCACGGCGTTATGCAGAACGTCGTAGCCTATAATAAAATAGGGGACAAGGTAAACGGCAAGTGTCAGCCAAAGGCTCTGCCCTTTTATAAGCGTTTTGTCGACCAAGACGGCAGCAATGAGCAGTACGGCCGACAGTATTATTCTGAACAGAGTTTTTCTTTGCTTTTTACTCATTTTTCAATCAAAGTGCAGTCGGGCTCGATTTTCTTGATTATTTTCTTGGCATCCTTTAAAATCTCATCGAACCTTTCGTCGGCGGCTTCGAGTGTCAGCTTCTGACTCAAAAAATTCACCTGGACGTTAATGACACCGTCCAGTTTGCGAATACCGTCCTCCATTTTCTGGGCGCAATGTGCACAGTCGAGTTCTTCCAATCTGAAAACTTTTTTCATAATAATTCTCCTTTAAATGTTGTTTAAGATGCTTTTGATCAGCGTTTCGTGAGTATTGGTGCTGTCATCCGAGGGATGCTTTTCGAGAATGTGGTCCATTCCGTTGTTGATAATGGTGCGCACGTGGTCATCGGCGAGGGAATAGAACACGGTTTTGCCGTCTCTGCGCGGCTTTATCAGGTTGGCTTGTTTGAGCAAACGTAACTGGTGGGAAACGGCCGATTGACTCGCACCGACAAGCAAGGCGATGTCGCACACGCACATTTCGGCTTCGAAAAGGGTGTAGAGTATCTTCATTCGGGTCGAGTCACCGAAAATTTTGAAAAGCTCTGCAAGATCGAAAATGGTCTCATCGTTTGGCATAAGCTCTTTGACGGCCTTTACGGTATCCTCGTGAGCGTGTATAAACTCACATA
>JAGBXM010000129.1 GCA_017629275.1 Clostridia bacterium | reverse complement strand
GCCGATAACTTTGCTCAAAAACCTTACGTTTTTCCAAAGGCGAACGGCAAGCACAACCGCCCCGTTGTGGTTGGTTTTGGTCCGTGCGGAATGATTGCGGCATTGAGCCTTGCCAAGGCAGGGCTCTGTCCCATTGTCTTGGAAAGAGGTCGTGACGTTGACCGCAGAATGGCCGACGTTGAAGCGTTTTTTAAAACAAATGAGCTTGATGAACAATCCAACATTCAGTTTGGTGAGGGCGGTGCAGGCACATTTTCGGACGGCAAGCTGAACACTGGTATTAAAGACCCGAGAATTGCTGTTGTTTTAAAAACCTTTGCCGACCACGGTGCAGGTGAAAAGATTTTATACGATGCTAAGCCGCATATCGGCACCGATGTTTTGGTTAAAGTGGTAAAATCTATCCGTCAAGAGATAATTGCTTTGGGCGGTGAGGTGCTTTTTGAACATAAGTTGACCAATATAAAATCGGTCAACAATAGGGTGACCTCGGTTACGGTTGAAGCACCTGAAGTTGTTAAAGAAATACCTTGCCAAAATCTTTTGCTTTGTGTGGGTCACTCGGCAAGGGATACCTTTGAGATGTTGAAGAAAAATGGTGTTGAAATGCAACCAAAGGCTTTTGCCGTGGGAGCTCGAATTGAACACCTGCAAAGCGTTGTTAACCGTTCGCAGTATGGTGAGTTTGCCGAGCATTCCGCCTTGGGTGCCGCCGATTACCGTCTGGCGGAGCATATTTCCAACGGCCGTGGAGTGTTTACCTTTTGTATGTGCCCCGGTGGTGAGGTTGTTAATGCCTCGAGCGAAAAAGGTCGCGTTGCCGTCAACGGTATGAGTTATAATGCCCGAAACGGCAGAAACGCCAACTCGGCCGTGCTTGTAGGCATTGATACGGTTGACTATTATAAAGATGACGTGCTTGACGGAATGTATTTCCAGAGAACAATTGAAGAAAAGGCTTTCGAGGTTGGTAAGGGTTTACCCGTGTCTGAAAATCTTGGTACGTTTTTGGGTAACGGCAGTTCCAACGGTTCGGTTATACCAACTGTTAAAACAGGGGTAACCTTCGGTAAAATAGAAGATGTGTTACCGCGCTTTGTGACCGATTCTTTAAAGGAAGGAATACTGCTTTTTGACCGAAAGCTAAAAGGCTTTGCCGATCCTTCGGCGGTGCTGACCGCACCCGAGACCCGAAGCTCGTCACCCGTCAAGATCATTCGTGATGAGTGCGGTGTGGCTTCGCTTAAAGGACTTTACCCTTGCGGTGAGGGTGCAGGCTATGCAGGTGGCATTACCTCGGCGGCGGTAGACGGACTCAAAACCGCCGAAAAGGTGATAGAAGCTTTAAAGAATGCTTAAAGAGGTGGAGCTATGAAAAGATTTCTTTGTTTTTTCTTGGGATTTGCAATGATGCTTGGCTTGTTTGGTTGCGGAAAAGCCGACACATCCTCAACAACCGAATCGGCAACCCAAAGCACACAATCAACCACTATGTCGAAAACCGAAAGCACGGCTTCAAAGGGGTTTGATCGCGAGATGTATATTGAAAATTTGAAGAAAAGCGATATTTTCAAGGAATATTCGGCCGATGATTGGCGCTCGCACGCTTATGACTATAAGTTGATTGCCTTAACCTTTGATGATGGCCCTTCCTATGCTACGGTTGAGGAAAGCGAGGTTGTGGTGCGCATTATTGAAACAATTTCGCAGTATGAGGGCAAGGGCACATTCTTTTTCACGGGCAGAAGCCTTGAAAAAAACGGCTTTGAAGTGCCGCGGTATGTTTTAAATAATGATTTTGAGGTGGCCAACCATTCGTATAACCATTCAAGCCTTAGTGATGCCGATTATGAAACCGCGGTTCATGAAATTGCTGACGTTAACGATATGTACGAGCAAAACCTTGGAATTCGACCCAAATATTTCCGTGGCG
>JAGBXM010000128.1 GCA_017629275.1 Clostridia bacterium | reverse complement strand
CGTCGTTACACTCCTCAGAAAGACAAACGGTGGTTTTTCTGTCATTCTGAGCCGACACCGCAGTGTCGCCCTGAGGCGTACCCCGCCGAAGGGTCTTAGCGAAGAATCTTTAGCCTCCCTTGTCTAAAGGGAGGTGGCATTTTCACAAGAAAATGCCGGAGGGATTCAGAAGTAGGTGGCAAAACGCAGGTTTTGAAGAAGCCCGTTTTCGGGACGTCGAGGCGCCGTCCCCTACAAATGGAGAATTTACGCATTAGCCTTCCCCAGCGGGGAAGGTGTCACGCAACGCGTGACGGATGAGGAGAACAGCATCCAACTCACTCCATACGACCCAAACCACGAACCGCCCGACCTGCGCCCGAAAAACAATCAAAAGTATTCTTTATTCCTTTAACAATCTTCATAGCCCTAATTACTCTATGTTTAAGACAAAGACTCATAACGCTTATATAATCATGATTAATAAAGAGTCTTATATAAATAAAAAGAGTCATAACGATTCTAAAAAGAATTATTATGACTTTTATGATTGCAAAACGAAGAAAAATATAGTATAATATTAGTAATTAATTTTGCGGGAGATATTATTATGAAAAATATGTTCACAGGCCACTCACAAAAAAAGGTACCAAAAACCCTTAACGATTGCATTAAACCCGATGGAGTTTCATCAAATCTTTGGATATGGGCTGAGCGATTGGAAAAATGGGGTTCTGTCCTTTTTGGATTAATCATCATTTTTGGTATTATAAACATGATTTCCACAGGTGTGACTACATACCAAGAAATAGATATCCTCGGCGATGAGGATGCTGCCACTCTTGCAACAGTTTTTGCTGTATTAACTAGTTTGTTTACCTATGCACTTTATGCCTTCCTTGAATATTGTGCCTATCATGCTATTGCTTTACTTATCGGGGCATTGGCAAGCATAGTCCAAAACACAAATGTTTCTGCTAATTTGGCATTGTATAGTATTAAAGGAAAATCTGGGGATAAGTTTACCGAAGAGTCTAAACCGAAAGAAAGCAAAAATCGTTCACATCAACCCCCAAAATATACTGTTCAAAACGAAGAGGACAATAACAGCGATTATAGAATTGACATCAATTCGCTAAATACTCCAAGCGATGATAATGATGTAGGCGAGATTGTTGAAGAAAACTATATTGACATTAAATGCCCACACTGTGGTGAAGAACTTTCTTTCCCTGAAAGCACACAAAACGCAACTTGCCCGTGGTGCAACAATTCCTTTGAAGTTAAATAGTATATAACGAAAGACACCCTTTGACTTTTGATAGTCAAAGGGTGTTTTAAAAACTTGCACCAAGTTTGCACCAAATCAAAAATTAAGACAAAAGTAAAACCCCGAAACCAAAGATGGTTTCGGGGTTTTTGAATACTCTGTAAGATAAGTGATTATCTCTTCGAGAACTGGGGTGCACGACGTGCGCCTTTGAGACCGTACTTCTTACGCTCTTTCATTCTCGGGTCTCTTGTCAAGAAGCCGGCCTTCTTGAGTTCGGGACGGAGCTCCTCATTGAACTGGAGGAGTGCACGTGCAATACCGTGACGGATAGCACCGGCCTGACCGGTAACACCGCCGCCTGCAACGCGGCAAACAATATCAAACTTCTCGGTGGTATCGGTGAGTGCCAAAGGCTGACGAACGATGAGCTTCAAGGTCTCGAGACCGAAATACTCTTCGATGTCACGATCGTTAATGGTGATCTTACCGGTACCGTTATAAACGCGAACGCGTGCGACAGAACTCTTTCTTCTGCCGGTTCCATAGAAATAAGGCTTTCCTTCAAACATCAGTATGTCCTCCCTTCAATTAAAACGCCAACTCTTCGGGCTTCTGAGCAGCGTGAACGTGCTCGGCACCCTTGTAGACGCGAAGTCTGGTGAGAGCCTGTCTGCCGATAGTGGTATCGGGAACCATGCCCTTAACAGCAAGTTCCATAGCAAACTCGGGGCGCTCTGCCATCAAAGTTGCATACTTAACCTTTTTGAGACCGCCGACGTAACCGGTGTGACGATAGTAGAACTTCTTCTCCATCTTGTTACCGGTGAGAACAGCCTTCTCACAGTTGATGATAATTACGTGATCGCCACAGTCAACATGAGGAGTGAAAGTGGGCTTACATTTACCGCGAAGAACATCGGCAGCTTTAGCAGCAACACGACCAAGGGGTTTGCCTGCAGCATCGATGATATACCACTTACGGGTAACTTCGCCTGTCTTTGCCATAAAAGTAGACATAACGTTAACCTCCGACTAAAATTCTTTTTTGTAGCCTATGTATAATACCACAGGCAAATTCACTTGTCAACAACTATTTTTCTAAAATTCAATATATTTTTCACTTGCTCTCGTTTTCTCTCGTTTTCTCTTGTTTTCTCTCGTTTTCTCAACTTTAATTTTCAAAAATTTAATTTCAAAAGTTAATTTTTTAACTTATTTACTTTTTATTACAGCGATGGTATAATACTTGTACGACTAAGTTTGGGAGTGTGCAGAATGCGATTATTTATGGTTCGTCACGGTGAAAGTGAAAACAATCTGAAAAAGCTCTTCACCGGTTGGGTGGATTCCCCCTTGACCGAAAAAGGATATAAGGAAGCCGAATCAATAAGACCCTTTATGTCGCAATTTAAATTTGATAAGGTTTACTCCAGCGACCTTATCCGAACCGTAGAGACCGCCAAAACCGCACTGCCCGACTGCACACCTGTTACGACTCCCCTTTTGCGTGAATATGATGTCGGGTCTTTAAGCAACAAATCATCGATCGACTGCCCTAATCAGTCCGAGCAAATCGCCGTTGCGTTCAAAAACCGTGACTACACACCGTTCGGTGGCGAAAACATCGAAATTGTCCAAGAACGTCTCAATAAATTCCTTAAAACGCTCGAAGAACAAGACCTTAAAAACGTCGCCGTGTTTGCCCACGGCGGGATCGTTTTAACCATGTTGCTCAAAATTTTGGGACAACACAATATCGGTGCTATCCGCCGTCCCAACTGTTGCATTGCAGTGTTCGACTACACAAACGGCAGGTGGACGTGTTCAAGCCTTATCGACCCCAAGCTGCTCAACCCTTCCTGCGATTCGAACGACCAAGGCAATCTATTATAAACTGAATTTAAGAGGTAATTATGGGATACTATCTTAACCCACAAGAAATGATGACCATGTTTGCGGTACCGCAATCGGTGGTCGATAAACATATCAAACTCGCCACAGCCGACCAATTAAAGGTCCTGCTCTGGTGCTTAAAAAATACCGACAAGCAGTTCGATATAAACGTTACGGCCGAAAATTTAAATATTGATGAATACACCGTCCGTGACGCACTTGATTTTTGGGTATCGCGCGGCGTACTTTGTGCCACCGTCGAGACCGCACAGATCACACAACCCAAAGATGAGCCCGAAACCAAGAAAAAAGCCGTCCGTGCCGCCACCGTCAAGCCGGGGCGTGACGAGGTTGCCCGTCGTGGACTTGAAGACCCCGACATTCTGTTTATGCTTCGTGAAGCCGAGCAGCAATTCGGCCGCGTTTTAAGACAAAACGAGGCTTCTACCCTCGTCTGGCTTTACGACGATGAGGGTTTGTCGGTATCTTTGATACTTATGATAGTCAACTTTGCCATAACCGAAGGTCGCGCCAATATCGGATTTATCGAGCGCACCGCCATCGAATGGGTCAACGACGGTGTCACCGACATTGTCGAGGCCGAGCAACGCTTAACCGAAATACGCCGTAAAAAAGACGCGTGGAGTCTCGTCGAAAAAGCCTTCGGCATCAAGCACCGCTCCCCCACCAAGGCCGAACTTACCATGGCTGACACCTGGGTGAACGAATGGGACTACGGTTACGACATTATCCGTGAGGCTTACGAGGTCTCAATCAACACAACCTCGGAGTTCTCAATTCCTTACATAAAAAAGGTTATTTCAGAATGGCATAAAAAGGGCGTGAAAGCGGTGGAAGACATCGCTAAATTGGATTCTGCCCCCGCCGAAAAGCCCCAAAAACAGAGTGGAAAGGGGCAAAAGTTGAAGCAGGACACCACCGTAAACACCGATAATTACGACGACTTTATCCAAAGTATAATTTCCAAAAATGAGGAGAAAAAATAATGGCATTTTCAACCGAAGTATTGAGAGCGGCATTAAAAAAGGTATCCGACCGCAGCAAAGCGGCCGAAAGAGACTACGAACTCAAACGCGAGGCCGCATATAAAACCAACCCCGAGCTCCAACAAATAGATACCGACATACAGATCAAAGCTTCGCGTATGACTATGTGTCTGTTTTCGGGAAATACGGCCGAGGGTGAACGTCTGCACAAAGAGATCGCCGAGCTTAAAGTGACTAAAGACCGCATTTTAAAGGCCTTGTCACTGCCCGAGTCACCCGAAGTTTTCTGTCCGCAATGTAAAGATACCGGCTACGTAAACGGTCAGCTCTGCCAATGCGTCAAGGATATCGCCTCCGAAATGTGCTACGCCACTTTAATAAGCCAGATGCCGCTTGACGAGTCGAAGTTCGAAAACTTTGATTTAAATTACTATCGTGCCGAAAAGGATGAAAACGGCATTTCCCCCCGCAATCAGATGACAGCCGTCCTGAACGTCTGCCGCGAGTTTGCCGAGAACTTCCCGACCGGAAAAAATCTGTTACTCACGGGCAGCAGCGGTCTCGGTAAGACCCACCTTTCCCTTGCCGTCGCCAACGTGGTACTCAAAAAAGGCTACCACGTGATTTACGGCTCGGCACAGAACCTTATAAACGAGGTCAACCGTGAGACCTTCGACCGCTCGGGTTCAACCGAAAAGATCGACGCGTTGAACACCTGCGACCTGCTGATCATCGACGACCTCGGCACTGAGTTTTCCACCCAATTCAGTGTCTCGACGGTATATAACATCATCAACACACGACTAATGCGCGGACTTTCAACCGTCATCAGCACCAACCTCAACATAAAACAGATAAGCGAAGCCTATAACGAGCGTGTTGCTTCACGAATTATCGGCAGCTACGAACTGTGCACCTGCTTCGGCAATGACATCCGACTCATCAAGGCCCGAAATGCCAAGAAATAAAAAAAACGACCCCCGAACGTAACGTTCGGGGGTCGAGCTTTTAATAATTAGTCTGCTACGTAAGGAAGCAATGCAACGTAACGTGCACGCTTGATAGCAGTGGTAAGCTCACGCTGATGAGCGGCACAGGTACCGGTCACACGGCGGGGCAGGATCTTTGCACGTTCAGAGATGAACTTTCTGAGCTTTGCAACATCCTTATAATCGATGAACTCTGCACGGTCAACACAGAAGTGGCAAACCTTCTTTCTGGGCTTGCGATGCATGGGTCTCTCATTCTTTTCCATTTTAAGGCGACCTCCTTTAATAATAGTCGAAGCCAAATTGGCTAAATTTAAAATTTAGAACGGCAGATCGTCGTTTGTGGGGATCTCGGTGAAATCACCCGAATCACTGTTAGAGAAGGAAGCAGGAGCGGTCTGCTGTGCTGCGGGAGCATAAGAACCGCCGTTGCCGCCGTCGCGCTTGTTTTCTACGAAGTGAGCGTTGTTGACAACGACTTCATAGGTGGTACGGTTGTTACCGTCCTTATCGGTAAATCTGTTCATACGAAGCGAACCTTCAATACCGATGCGCTGGCCCTTAGTGAAATACTTGGTGATAAATTCTGCAGTCTGTCTCCAAGCAACAATGTTGATGAAGTCAGCCTGTCTCTCTTCTCCGGATCTGTAAGCACGATCTACAGCGATCGAAAATCTTGTCACAGCAATATCAGAATTGGTGCGACGGAGTTCGGGGTTGTCGGTCAAACGACCAACGAGTACAACAACGTTCATTAGTTATACCCTCCTTACTTACTGATGACCATGACTCTAAGAGCACCGTCAGTGATCTTAACAATACGGTCAAGCTCTGCGGGGAAAGTCGGTACGCTTTCGAAAGTAACGATAATGTAGTAACCTTCGACCTCGTCGTTGATGGGATATGCAAGTCTGCGCTTACCCCAATCGTCAACGTTTTCAACGGTACCGTTTTCAGCGATAAGAGCCTTGAACTTCTCAACGAGAGCGGTGGTAGCTTCTTCGCCGTTAACAACCGAGAAGACAAGAGTTGCCTCATACTTATTGGTAGCCATTCGTTTACACCTCCTTATGGACATTTGGACCTGACTTTTGTCAGATCAAGGAGCTAAAAGACACAATATTTGCCATTAGCCTAAGTATTATATCAAAGTCAATTTACAAAGTCAAGTATTATTTTTCACAACCAAAACAAAATTAAATTCAAAAGATTTATAACCTGTCGTTTACCATAGTGTAATAAGGTATTGTGACTTTATCATTCAATTTCCCATTTCCGAATTGCAGAAAATGCAATAACTTTTATAATTTGCGTCATATTTCCTTCACTCGTTTCCTTCGGCCTTGTAGTAATACGGTGATAATAGTCATCATTCGAAAAAACACTTGTAAAGGCATTTTTAATTTGCGGTCGCAGGTCTGAATGCACATCTCCAATCCGAATCAACGCCATCACCGCCTGAGACACAAATTGAAAGTAAGCATATTCAAACCCACGCATTTTATATCGTGCGGTCATTGCATTTTCTCGTTTGTATATCTCTTTGCAGCTTTCGTCGGGATTGCTGATGAGGTCAATCAAGGTCGGCACGATCTCTCTGTCGCCAAGTCTTCCAAGCCAATAGATCGCCACACAACCTCGCAGATTATTATGCTTACGGCAATCCTTAAGCATCAAACCGTCCCGCTCAATTACTATATCCTTCAAAACTGCGTTGGCCTCACAATTGCCTAATATTGCCATAGCAAACGCTGAATGCTTTCTCAAATTTTCATCGGTAGCGCTCAAATGCTGACGAAGAACCGACTCTGCCTTCGTTCCCATTCTTTTTACCGACCAAATAGCCCGACCCGGTGCTTCGGTTTTCAGCACCTCTTCCAGTTTTTCGGGATCAACGATCCACTCAACGCTGTGCGGTGTCAGGGGTGTGCCGTCCCAATTTCTTGTACCGTCAACACGGTATCCCCTGTTATCACTTTCCTTCAGACAACCGCTTTCCATCAATCTTTCTTTTAATTGATCATAAGACACCTCTCGCAATTTCTTATTTTGTTTTATCGCAAGATCTGCCCATTCAGCGGCGGCTTCTGCCACCTTTTTCATATCACGATTCATCCGCACACAGCTTGAAACATCACGATCCACGCCCAATGCACGACAAGGAACAAGGATTCCGTCATAACCTTTTGGCAAAATTGCTTTATAAGGCACAGCCACCGTAACGTTATATGCACCAAGATTTGAACCTATAGCCCAGTCTCCCAGAACTTCTCCGTCAAAGGCAATATCCCAGCCGTGCTTATCCAGATCGGCATAGGAATAGAACATCGGGGTATCGGTTTGCTTATCTTCAAACAATTCTTTTAAACGAACCGTTTCCTCTGCAATAATGCGCCGACCTTCACGCACTCCCATCAGCGGCATTTGAGCAATCAGCTCTTTTCCTTTATGCCCCTCTTCCATTTTATAACCTCTCGAGAAAACAATCGCTTCGGAAAGCTTAACTCGATCATGTTGGTTCACACGTCCGAAATCAATATTGGTATAACCGTAGTTTTTACCGTCAAATACAAGCGAAACCATCGAATAAGGTTGTGTCTGCCCGTCTGTTTTCCGTCCAATTTCCGTTTCACACCCTGCCATAACCGCCACGCAAGCTTCAGCCGTACAGTCCATAACAATACTTGCTTTACAGTCCAATATACCACATTCGGTCAGAACCCTCACACCAATTACAGTGTTTTCTTGCAGATAAACACCACAAACCGAAGCCTCATAAAAAATCTCAACGCCCTGTTCGGTCAAAGTCTGCTCGACAACAAACTTTCTGCCCTCCGTTTGGGTGTGGGTATATCGTCGTACAAAGTCCTGAACATCCTGTTCAACTGTTGTATAGCGTCCACCGGGACAACCGAAATAATGGCCGGGGACTCCGCCCACCGTGTGGGTGCCTCCCAAACAGGAAAAGGCCTCAACACCAAGTACAGAAAGTCCGTTTTCTGCACAAAACAAGGCCGCAAGAGACCCTGACGTACCCAAACCGCAGACTATCACATCAAAAGATTTTTCAAAACTTGGTTCACAAACCTCGCGAGTGACCTGCTCCCCATTAACGATTTCGGAAAGATAAATCATTTTAAAACCTCCCCATCGATATCCAATCCCGCCTCAAACGCAAGAACCGAATCGGCATAAAGCCTTGAAGGCAAATACAAAATACCGTTTTCCTTTTTAGGATAGTCTGCTTTCACCCGATAATCAAACTCATTGGCCGAAAGAATCAAGCGCTGTGTTTCAGAAAACCCTTCGAGTATTTTTTTGACAATTGTTCTGGCTTCAACGTATCCGCAATAAAGCGGAACCTCACAATGTAAAATATATCGGTTATGACCCTCAACCTTTTCGCAATACAGGTTCGAAAAATCGGGTTCTTCTTCACTTTCAATCAAAAGGTTGTACGTTTTGGATACACACATATCAGCATTGCATCTGGTATCTATAATCCGCTTTGCTTTATAGGTGCAAAACCCGTCAACCCCGTGCGTCACACACAAAAAAGCGCCATCCTCCCTTTTAATCGAAACAATACCCACGTCAAAAATCGTGTGACACTTTTCAAAATTTCGGTAGACGGTAACCTCACCTCCGCCATAAAGAGTGCCAAAAAACTCATAACCCGCCTGAAGTCGACGCTCTAAAACCAAACACTTCTCTTTGTACCTTTCGGCAATACCCGCAGCAACAAATGTGGCACCCAACACGATGACATCGTACATAACCATCTTCCTTTCAAAATTCGTTTTCTTGTATATACAATAACACAAATTTCGGTAATAATCCTCTTTTTTCTTATCTGATTATTTCGATTTCTTGCAAATAACACAATTTGATGCTATAATGATCAAAACAAGTCAAGACCGATAAGTTTTGACATTTGTTAATCATTGGAATGCCGGCAGGTAATATTTATGATTATTTTGAACAAAAACAATTTCACGGTCAGCACGTTACAAAAGCATAGCAACTCCCTTTCTACACCCAAAAGTACCTTTCACGCCGATTTCAAGATATGCATAGTTTTAGAAGGACAAGCGATATGGGAGATTGAAGACCGGTCTTATTCAGTTGAACCCGGTGACGTTGTTTTTTTAAACGTAGGCCAGAAGCGGAGTTTCACATCATACGGCAAGAACGGATTTAAACTGTGCATATTTACTCTTTCACGAAATGCATTTTCTCAACTTCATCATTTTATGTTTTTTCTCAAACGTGTTAAAAATCAAGAAAATATGTTTAAAAAAACTCCTCTTTCGATTTTGCTTAAAGAGATTTATGACGAACGACAGTTAAACTCATCTTTTTCATACGAACTTGCATCCGCAAAACTCACGGAATTTTTTGTAAAAGCCGAAAGAGCAGAAGGATATTCATTTGATGCGGCAACACAAAACGACCGCGACATTTTAGAGCTTATGGACTACATTGACGCCAATATCACCAACGGAATAAATCTTTGCTCGGTTGCCCAAAAAGCAATGATGACCGAAAGCACTTTTTCGCGTCATTTTTCCGCCCTGAACGGTGTTTCGTTTAAACATTATATTGTCGAAAAAAGAATACAACACGCTATAAAATTACTGAAAACCACCGATCTCAAGATGGTAGATATTGCCTTGGAAAGCGGTTTTGACTCTGTTAGTGGATTTTATGCCGCATTCAGGCAAAAAACGGGAACCACGCCGAACAAATACTTTGAATAGTATGTAAAATTATATAAAAACAACAACAACATTTTCACCACGGTTGCAATATAAATAAACCATACCCTTTATAAAAGACGCCGCCTCAACATCACGAAAAATTTCACTAACCACCCTGATTGCACTATAACCCATCGACATACATAAGAAAATTTCAAACAAAACTCAAATAAACTTACTAAACCCCTTGAAAATCGCAGAAAATATGTTAAAATGAACTGTAAACATTTTTCCAAAAGGAGTTAACACTTATGTCAAAAGAATTTTTAGTTGAAATTTCCGCACGTCACGTCCACGTGACCAAAGAGCATCTTGAGACCCTTTTCGGTGCAGGCTACGAGCTCACCCCCAAAAAGGATCTTTCTCAGCCCGGTCAGTTCGCTTGTGAAGAGCGCGTTACCGTTGTAGGCCCCAAGAAGGAACTCGCAGGTGTTTCCATCCTCGGTCCCTGCCGTCCCGACACCCAGGTTGAGCTTTCGGCTACCGATGCACGTTCTATCGGTGTCAAGGCTCCCATCCGTGAGTCGGGCGACGTCGCAGGTTCGGGCGCTTGCAAGCTTGTCGGTCCCTGCGGTGAGGTTGAACTTTCAGAGGGCGTTATCGTTGCCAAGCGTCACATCCATATGACCCCCGAAGACGCTGATGTTCTCGGTGTTAAGGATTGCGACGTTGTCAACGTTAAGGTTACCACCGACGGCAGAAGCCTTATCTATGGTGACACCGTTGTCCGCGTAAGCCCCAAGTATGCTCTTGCTATGCACGTTGATACCGACGAAGCAAACGCCGCCGCTATCCCCGGCAGCTGCATGGCTACCATCGTTGAATAATTCAATAGGTATTTATCTGCACGTTCCGTTTTGTGACTCTAAATGCGCATATTGCGACTTTTATTCGAACAAAGCGGATTTGTGCATTTACGACCGATATTGCGACACACTTTGTGAGCACCTGCAAAAAGCGGGAAGGCTTTTAAACCGCAAAGCCGATACCCTTTATTTCGGCGGCGGCACTCCCTCCCTTTTGGGCGGTGAACGCATAGCCAAGCTCATCAATGCCGCAAAGAGTGCCTTCGGTCGGGAAATAGCCGAAATAACGGTCGAAATAAACCCCGCCGACAATTTGAAAGAAGACCTTGAAGTGATGCAAAAATGCGGCGTCAACCGCGTGTCACTAGGTGTTCAGTCAGGCGTCGAGGCTGAACTTAAAGCCTTGTCCCGCCGCCACAGCGTTGCCGACGTTGTAAGAACGGTCAACGACATAAAGCAGGTCGGCATACATAATTTTTCGCTTGACCTTATGTTGGGCATCCCCCATCAGACGATGGACAGCTTGAAACAATCGCTCGACTTTCTTTTATCGCTCGAGCCCGACCATATTTCGGCGTATATGCTTAAAGTCGAACCCGATACCCCCTTCGGCAAGGCCGACGTGAAAACGCTCGACCTCCCTGATGAGGATACCGTTTCGGATATGTATCTGTTTACATCGGATTATCTTAAAGCCCACGGCTTTGAGCATTATGAGATTTCCAATTTTGCAAAATCCGGTTGCCGTTCAAAACACAACACACGTTATTGGTTGTGTGATGAATATTTAGGGTTAGGCCCCGCCGCCTACTCTTATCTTAACGGCAAAAGGTTCAGTTTTCCAAGAGATACCGAGCAGTATCTCACCCGCCCCACCGTCATTTGGGACGGTAACGGCGGTGATTTTGAAGAATTTTGTATGCTTCGTTTAAGACTGTCCGACGGCATCGACCTTGACGAACTGTCACAGAGATACGGTGACGAAAAAACGGCAGAGCTTAAAGCACGGGCATCAAAATTCAAAACATCGGAATTGTTGGAGCTTAACGGTAACACCGTAAAGCTGACCACACAAGGCTTCCTTGTTTCCAATGCAGTTATAGGAGAACTGCTTTATTAAAAATATGAGGTGGAAAATAATGAAAAAAGTAAAACAGTTTTTTAACGATTTCAAGGCATTCATCAGTCAGGGTAACGTCATTGATATGGCAGTCGGTGTTGTCATCGGTACCGCTTTCAAGGCTATCGTATCGTCCTTGGTTGCCGACATTGTCAACCCCTGCATCGCACTCATCACGGGTGACGTTGATCTGAAGGGTCTTAAGTATGTTCTCGTTCCCGAAGTTGTCGAGAAACTTGATGCCGAAGGCAACGTTTTGGTAGAGGCTGTTCCCGAGGTTGCCATCACCTACGGTGTTTTCCTTCAGTCCATAATCGACTTCCTTCTTATCGCCATCTGCATCTTCATCGTCCTCAGAGTTATGATGAGCACCAAGAAGAAGCTTGAAGAACTCGCCAAGAAACCGGAAGAAAAGGTCGAAGAAGCACCCGCCGAGCCGACCACCAAGGTCTGCCCCTTCTGCAAATCCGAAATCGCTATCGACGCAACCCGTTGCGCTCACTGCACTTCGGAACTTGCCGAGTAATTAAAACTCAATAATTAAAACCTTAAATTAAATTTGCCGCGCAAACTATGAGTTTGCGCGGCAAATTTGTTTTACAGACAGATTGACTAGTTAAAGGCTTTGTGATATAATCCTAATGTATATAGTAAATTATAGATAATTGAGGAAGTGATCGTTTTGAAATTCAGTCTTCGACGCGTATTGTGTCTCTTGGCCGCCCTTTTAATGTTGGTATTCACTCTTTGTGCATGCGGCGGTTCATCTGACAAAAGCACAGCATCTTCAACTCCCGGTTCGGGCAACAACTCATCCGAAATAGTGGTCAAACCCAACACTCCGGACGTTCAGGAAGGTTCAAAGTACGACCCCGCCACCTGGAACCCTTACGCTACGATTTCCGACAGTATAAAGGGTCAGACGGTGCGCCACGCCACCTGGGGTGACCCCACCACCAACGAAAGTGCCGTTGCTTATGCCAACTTTGAGGCCGATACAGGTCTTAAATGTGAGGTTTTTGCCGTTCCGCAGTCGGGTTATCCCGAACACATCAAAACAAAAATCGCCATCGGCGATGCTCCCGACGTGTTTATGACCAACGAAGGTAATCAGTCCTTCCCGTTGACCCTTGAAATTGCCGCACCTATCAACCGCGTTTCGACCGTCGACCTTGAAGACCCCATCTGGGATAAATCAATGCTCGAAAGCACCAGACTTAACGGCAACATATACGGTGTAAACACCATCGGCACCCCTCATACAGGCTCCAACCTCGTTTTCTTTAACAAACGTCTTTTTGAGGAAAACGGCTTCAAATCCCCTGCCGACTATTATGCCGAAGGCACCTGGACCTGGGACAATATGCTCAAATGCCTTAAAGACATTAAGGCGCTGTCTACCACCGATACCGTCTATTACGGCGCACAGCTTGAATGCGATATTTTCGCAGGTTCGGTCGGCGCATCGTTCACAAAATACAACTTTGAAACCGATACTTTTTCAAGCGGTATCAACGACCCTAAATTGCTTTCGGCCTTCCAGTGGTACAGCGAAGCCAAATCGCAGGGTCTGCTTGACGGAAATATCAACGCATTTGTTCAAGGCCGTTGCGGTATAATCGTCCGCGGAACCTGGGGACTCAAGGCAGTCGGCTATTTCCAAGAAATGGACCCCGAAGACGTCGGCTTCACCCACCTTCCTTCATTTGAAGAGGGCGAAACGAGCTACGTATCGTCCATTTACCGCGTATACGGCATTTGCGAAGGCGCACATCATCCCGACGCCGCAGGTTATTTCATCCGTTACCTGCTCGACCCTGCCAACTATGACCTTCAGAATGCTTTCCTCACCCCCGAGGCAGGTAACTTCTATTACGAGCTCACCAACCGCACCGCCGATCAGAAATATTTCAACTTCGACGCAGGTCTCGCAACCTTGCTTGGTGAAGACGTCAAGTCTGCGTTCTATAATAACGCGATGAACTCCTCACCCGCCAATATGAAACAGGCATTCGATTCGGTTTCCAACAAGATCAACACATCGGTTGATTTAGCCAATAAACTTGTTCAGGATAAGATAGAAGCCGATCGCAGAAACTATAAGTAAACTAATAATCCCCCGGAAAGGAAGTAATATAAATGGCAATTCTTATCACAGGCGGTGCCGGATATATCGGCAGCCACACGCTTATCGAACTTTCAAAGGCAGGCTGCGACGTTGTCGTTGTTGATAACCTCCGCAATTCTAAGGAGGAATCTTTGAAGCGTGTCGAAAAAATCATCGGCAAACCCGTAAAGTTTTATAATGCCGACGTCAGAGACCGCGAGGCGCTCCGCACCATTTTCAAAGAGAATAAAATCGAAGCCGCGATCCATTTTGCAGGACTTAAAGCAGTTGGCGAATCGGCCAAGATCCCGATGGAATATTATAAGAATAACATCGACTCGACCTTCGTTCTTTGCGACGTTATGGAAGAGTTCGGCGTTAAAAAAATCGTTTTCTCGTCCTCGGCAACCGTTTACGGTGTGGCCACCGAAATGCCGTTGGTCGAAACCATGCCGCTCGGCGCCATTAACCCCTACGGCAGAACCAAGCTGTTTATTGAAGAGATTCTCCGCGATCTTTACGCTTCGGATAACGGCTGGAGCATTGCTTTGCTTCGTTACTTCAACCCCATCGGCGCCCACGAAAGCGGCACCATCGGTGAGGACCCCAAGGGCATCCCCAATAACCTTATGCCCTACATTTCGCAGGTTGCTGTTGGTAAATTAGAGAAACTCCACGTTTTCGGTAACGACTATAATACGGTCGACGGAACGGGTGTCCGTGACTATATCCACGTTGTAGATTTGGCCAACGGCCACGTCAAGGCGGTTAATTGGGCATTGAATAACACGGGTTGCGAAGCCATCAACCTCGGCACAGGTAACGGTGTCAGTGTTCTTCAGCTTAAAGACGCATTCCAAAAGGCTTCGGGAATTGAGATTCCGTTCGTAATCGACCCCCGCCGCCCCGGCGACCCCGACGAGGTTTATGCAAATGCCGATAAGGCCAAAAACCTCTTGGGCTGGGAAGCCAAAAAGACCATTGAGGATATGTGCGTCGACACCTGGCGTTGGCAGAAAAACAACCCCAACGGTTACGGTGAATAAACAACCCACCACAACCAATAGGCAAAAAGCCGATAGGAAATAACACACAATCAAACAATTAGAACAAAAGCGCGGTGTTGCCAGTTTTCACAACACCGCGCTTATTATATTTCAACGGTAGAATCACCAGTATTGCTTGGCCCGACTTATTTTAATACTTTTAGCATTCCTATCACAATACATAAGAGCCTCAAGTTTAAAAGTTCCATCCGCGTTAAGCATCGCAACACAAACATTGTAACCATTTATTAACTCTTTAACGCCTAATTCACTGTGACCATCGAGAGAGATTAGTAATTGTAAGTTATCTCCCTTGAAATTTTTATCCACTTTACCTGTGATTGTTAAATCATATACATACCTATAAAATCTATAATCATTATCAACGTCTGAATAATAATCTTTCACATTGCTTATATCCGCTTCTTTTTTCTTTGTTGCGGTTATTGAGGTGATTTGAACAAAGCAATCTTTCTGCCCGGTTATCGGCATTTTAAAGTTTTCACCATATAGATTTTTCAACTTTTCGCCAACAACAAACTTATCACTCGTGTCAGCACTGCTGTTCTTCTTTAATTCTTCTTGAACAATTTTACGAATTTGCTCCTCAGTCAAACCGTTCGAACTGTTGGTCTGCTCTATCGATGTTGTTTGATCGCTTATAGCATTGCTTGTTGACGAAACGACGTTTAAATCAGTATTATTATCTTCACCGCAACCAACAACGCAAAAAACAAGAGTAAGGATTAGTAATAAAGATAAAAAATTTTTCATTTCAAGTTTCCTTTCACACATTTAGATTTTTACAGCTTTTTGCAATATTTCCTCTTTTTTTCTTTCGCAGGTTTGACACATTATAAAAGATTTACCTTTGGTTTTTATAATGTCGTCTTCTGTTTCATACAATTCGTTGCCAATTTCACTTCCGTTTGGACAAAGCCCTTTAATATGTACAGTTTTTGTAAGAGCGTTATAAATATATATTTTATTCACAAAATCACCTCCCCTAAAACAAAAAAGTGTGTGCAACACAAGGTCACACACACCGAAAAATGCGACTCCTGATTGCTACCACACAACATTTCCACAACAAACAACAAAGTATGCGAAAATAGAGCCTGCATTTTTACCAAAAGATAAAAATACACACTTTGTCGTTTGAAATATTAAAATGTTGTGTGGTAAATTCAGTATACCACCGTCGCACGCAAAAATCAATTGTTTCTTATCAAAACAACATAAAAGACGGCCTTAACCGTAAAAAACAGTCCGGGTCGTCTTTTAGCTTTTTTATTAAAGATTCTTCGCCTGTGGCTCAGAATGACAGAATTCAGGTTTATACAGGTCATTCTGAACGAAGTGAAGAATCTTACATCTGAGACGTCGAAGATGCCGTCCCCTACAAAAATCCAAAGACACAATGTAGGGACCGACGTCCTCGGCGGTCCGTTATTTATCGCAAAACTGACGGGAGCACACAGAGGTACTCCCCTACCAAATACAAATTCCACGTCGTAGGGGCGCACCTGCGTGTGCGCCCGCCGTCAAACCAATAAACTATATTGCTGTCATTCTG
>JAGBXM010000127.1 GCA_017629275.1 Clostridia bacterium | reverse complement strand
CGTGTCAAAGCTGAAAAAAATATAAAACAGATCATAAAGGGTAACAATAATGTTTGATAAGTTAGACGCAGTTGATGTGCGCTTTGAGGAAATAGGTCTCAGAATGACCGACCCAACGGTTATTTCAGACACTTCGCTTTTAACCGATTTGATGAAGGACCATCGCCAGCTTGAGCCGTTGGTAATGACCTACCGTGATGATAAAAAAGCCAAAGCCGATATGCAGGGTGCAGTGGAACTTTTGGAATCGGGTGAGCTTGACGCTGAACTTAAAGAACTTGCCAACGAGGAGTTGGCTGACTCCAAAAAACGCGTTGAAGAGTTGACCGATGAATTGAAAATACTGCTTTTGCCTAAAGACCCCAACGATGAGCGTAACGTTATCGTTGAAATCAGGGGTGGTGCAGGCGGTGAGGAATCGGCTTTGTTTGCCGCAAGCCTTTACCGTATGTACACAATGTATGCCGAATCTCGTCGTTGGCATGTTGAATTGGTCGGTGCAAATGAGACCGAGCTTGGTGGATATAAGGAAATCAGCTTTATGATTGAGGGCTTTGGTGCTTACTCAAGAATGAAGTACGAAAGCGGTGTGCACCGTGTTCAAAGAGTTCCAGAAACCGAAACGCAAGGTCGAATTCACACCTCAACTGTAACGGTTGCAGTTTTGCCCGAAGCAGAGGATGTTGAGATTGAGATAAATCCTGCCGATTTACAGATTGATACCTACCGCGCAGGTGGTGCAGGCGGTCAGCACGTTAATAAGACCGAGTCGGCCATTCGTATAACCCATATTCCCACGGGATTGATTGTTGAATGTCAGGATGAACGTAGCCAGTATAAAAATAAGGATAAGGCTATGAAGGTTTTGCGTTCGCGTCTTTATGAGCAGATGGTTTCCGAACAGAATGAGGCCATTGCAGGCGAACGTCGTGCGCAGGTTGGAACAGGTGACCGTTCGGAGCGTATCAGAACCTATAACTTCCCGCAAGGCAGAATGACCGACCACAGAATTGGTCTTACACTTTATAAATTAGATCAGATAATGAACGGTGACATTGATGAAATTGTCGATTCCTTGATAACTCATTATCGCACCGAAATGCTTAAAGCACAGGAAGAAAATTGACAGAAAAAGCGAAAGGAGAAGCCTTATGAATACCTTGAGATTGACGGTTTTTGACATTGAAAAAGACAGAGAAAACCTTATAAAAGCTGCCGAAATCTTGAAAAGCGGTGGTCTTGTCGGCATACCTACCGAAACGGTTTACGGTCTTGCCGCCAACACCTTTGACGAAGAGGCCGTCTCCAATATTTTTAAAGCTAAGGGCAGACCTCAGGACAATCCGTTGATTGTTCACGTTTCAGATATGGAAATGGTTAAGGAACTTGTGTCCGAACTGCCCGAAAAGGCCAAACTTTGTGCTGAAAAATTTTGGCCGGGACCTTTTACAATGGTTTTGCCAAGAGGTGACAAGGTGCCGAAGTCGGTCAGCGCAGGACTTGATACCGTGGCGGTGCGTATGCCGTCAAACCTTGTTGCACGCGAATTGATAAAGGTTAGCGGGTTGCCGTTGGCGGCACCATCGGCCAATCTTTCGGGGTCGCCCAGTCCCACAACCGCAGACCACGTTTTGTTTGACCTTGACGGCAAGATTGATGCGGTTATTGTGTCGGATAAGTGTGACGTCGGTCTTGAATCGACCGTTATTTCACTTTGCTGTGAGCCTCCGAGACTTCTCAGACCGGGTGGAGTAACACTTGAACAGTTGCAGGAAATGTTGCCTGATATTGTTGTTGATAAAGCTGTTCTTGCGCAGCCTGAAAAGGGTAAACCTGTGGCATCTCCCGGAATGAAATACAAGCACTACTCACCCAAAGCCCGTGTTATTATGCTTGACGGTGAGTTTGAAGATTTCAAAAATTATGTTGCCGACCACACTGATGACGGAACCTTTGCTTTGGTATTTGAAGGTGAGGAGCAAGAGCTTTCGGTGCCTTGCGTATCGTTTGGTCATAAGGATGACGAACTTGAGCAAGCAGCGGTTTTGTTCGATGCTTTGCGTGAACTTGACAGTTGTGGATGTAAGGTGTGTTACGCGCGAGTTCCCCAAAAGAGTGGTGTTGGCCTTGCGGTTTATAACCGTCTTATCCGTGCCGCTGCATTCGAGGTGGTGACCTTATGAAGATTATAGGACTCACAGGTCCCACAGGAAGTGGAAAGTCAACCGTTGCTAAACTCTTGCAAGAAAAAGGCTTTGCGGCGATT
>JAGBXM010000126.1 GCA_017629275.1 Clostridia bacterium | reverse complement strand
CTCTTTGAGGGTCGCTCCCCATAAAATGGGGAGACGTCGCGAGGAACGAGTGACAGAGGGGACCGCCGCAGTAAGCGGGTGTCACGCGAAGGCGTGACGGAGGGAGAGAAAAACGGGCGATTCATGAATCGCCCCTACGAAATCCAGGCTCCTGATTTGACTCCCTTGTGTAAAGGGAGGTGGTATTTTCGTAAGAAAATGACGGAGGGATTGTTTGATTTTCGATTGGCTAAAAAACGGGCGAACACGTAGGGAGAGCCCCTACGATTCGGGTCGTCGAGGCGCCGACCCCTACAAACGTCACTCTAATTAGGATGTTCTATTGGAGAGTGCGCCTTTGTGTGTTACTGTGAGTTGTTTTCTCACACAATTCAAATTCCCCGTTGCAAAATTTGTCGGTTTGAGGTATAATGTTTATGTAATTTGTATTTTTCGGGTGAGTTTTATGAGAATGAAGAGATTGAAGCATCTTGACGACCGCAAATCGGCCGTTGGAGGTTTGCTTATTTCGGCTATGAGCGATGACCTTAATTTTGCTACAGCCGGTGATAAAAAGGATTTTTTAGACCTTAAAGAATGGTTTGGTGTCGAACGTCCTTTGTGGCTTGAGATTGGTTGTGGAAAAGGTCAGTTTGCTTGCGAATTGGCAAAACAAAATCCCAATATCAATATCATTGCCGTTGAGAAGAACACCAACGTTATTGTTCAGGCTTGCGAAAAGGCCATTGAAATGGGAGTTGAAAACGTCCGCTTTTTAAAATGTGGCGCCGAGTATATCACAAAATACTTAAAACCTCATTCGGTTGAGCGCTTGTTTTTGAACTTTTCGTGTCCCTTCCCTAAAAAGAGTCACGCAAGCCACCGTCTGACAAGTTCTACCTTCCTTCCTCTTTATAAGGAACTGTTGACCGAAGGCGCCGAGCTTCACCAAAAAACCGACAACCGCCAGTTGTTTGAGTTTTCTTTGGAGCAGCTTTCCAATCACGGATTTACACTCAAAAATATCACATTAGACCTTCACCACAGCGATTTTGAGGGCAATATAGTAACAGAATACGAACAACGCTTCGTATCTCAGGGTTTGCCCATTTACCGCCTCGAGGCGTATATAAAATCCGAAAAATGAGGACACGTTAATGTCATATTATAACGATCACGCAAAATACGGTGATTTTTTTAATAGCCACGACCCCAATCGCAGAAACCATCAACAAAACAACCGTCCGAACAGACCTAAACGCCGTTTAAAGCCTTGGTTTAAGACTGTTTTGGCAGTAATTGCTATTGCATTAGTTGTATTTATAATTGCACTTTCGGTATCCAAATGTTCTGACGGCAACGTCGACACTGCTTCCGATAATCAACCGACCGCATCTTGGGAAAACGTGTCGACGGTCAATACCGCTCCTGATACTTCGCTTAGTCGTCCAAAATCGGCCGATTATACCGTAACTTTAGGTCCCGAAATCGAAAGCGCACATGCGATTCTCATCGACACTACCGACAACGTAATCCTTGCCCGAAGAAACGCCGATAAGGTGATCTACCCTGCCTCGATGACCAAGGTTATGACACTTTTAGTGGTTGCCGAAAATGTTAAGGATATTACCGCAACCTTTACAATGACCTCTAAGATTATCGACCCATTGTACACTCAAGGTTTAACGCTTGCGGGCTTTCACCCTAATGAAGAGGTCAAAATAATAGATATGATTTACGGTATGACGCTTGAATCGGGTGCCGAGGCGTCGGTTGGACTTGCCGTTCATATTTCAGGGTCTGAAGAAGAATTTGTTAAGCTGATGAACAAAAAGGCCAAGGAATTAGGCCTTCAGAACACTAACTTTACCAACGTCAGCGGTCTGCACGATAAAAATCACTATACAACCTGCACCGATATGGCAGTTATAATGGAGGCTATTATAAAGAACGATTTTTGCCGTCAGATTATTTCGACCGAGTATTATAACGTTGCAAAAAACAGTTTCCATGAGGAACTGAAATTCCATAGCGGAATGTTTGAAAAAATGTACGGCAACGAGCCGGAGGTTGCCGATATAAAGGGCGGTAAAACTGGATTTACAAGTCAATCGTTGTACTGTCTTGTTAGTTTCGCCGTGACCGACGATGGCCGCGATATAGTCTGTGTCACCGCCAAGGGCGAAGGGAAATACTCTCCTAT
>JAGBXM010000125.1 GCA_017629275.1 Clostridia bacterium | reverse complement strand
TAACGTTATCTACAAACCCAAGGGCTTTAAGTTGTCGACCGCCATTGCTATTATCGTTGCAGGCATAGCCGTCATTTCACTTTCAGTCACAACATTGACCGTAAGTTTAAAACGGCACAAATCCGAAGCCACAAAACGCCCTGATAAAGAATAAATTGTAAAAAAAATCACGCCGACCTCTTGATGAAGTTGGCGTGATTTTTTGCAATTATTTGATTAGTCTTCGCTGTATTCAGCTATGTAAGGCAGGTTGCGGTAATACTCGCCGCAGTCAAGACCGTAGCCGATAACAAAATGGTCGGGCACGGTGAAAAGTGCCATATCGGCCTCTATTTCAACGAGCCTTCTTGAGGGTTTGTCAAGCAGTGTTACAACGTGAAGCGAAATCGGGTTGCGCGCACCCAAAATTCTCAGAATGTCCTTTAAAGTACGGCCCGTGTCGATAATATCCTCAACGATAACGACGTGATAACCGCTGATGTCACAGTCAAGGTCCATCGTTATTTTGACAACGCCCGGAGACGTGGTGCCGTCATAATAACTTTTGGCACACATAAAGCCGATCTCACAAGGTACGGTGACCTGACGGCAAATATCTGCCATAAAGACAAACGAGCCTTTTAAAATGCTGACCAGCAGTATGGGGCGACCGTCATAAATCTTGTCGATCTCCTGTCCTGCTTTTTTTACAGCCTCTTTGATTTCTTCCTCGGTGACCAGCACCCTTTTAATTCTTGAGTTGAGATCCTCAACCGAATGGATTTCCTTCATTTTAAACCCTCCATACAAATTATGTGCTTAGAAATTTATAAAATATCGAGATATTGGATTATATCGTCAAAGACTTTTGTCACACTGTCCTTTTTAAGATACAGCGGATGGTGCGGATGCCCCTTTAATTTCGACCTCGCACCCGCTGTATACCACTTAGTACCAAAACGCTCACCGCGTTTCACCATATCCCTGACACATTCCTTTAAATAGGGACGCTTTTCAATTATGGTGCCCCAGGCCGCCCAAACGGACGGTTTATGACCCTCACCGTAAGACGAAAGTATATACTCAAACGCTTTCATATTCTCTTCGTGCATCGGTGCGTTGAATTCGGGGTCCATATCGTCAGGGTTGGTTGCCCTTTGCGGATAAACGTTGAGCATTATAAACGAGTCATAACCGTTATGTAAGGCAATACGCTCAACACTTTTAAGCGTATTATCCAGATTATCAGGCTCGGCGGTTGACGGATTTATCCCGATACAAATAAGCGGATTTTTGCCTCTCGTGCCCAAAATATAACGGTATTCCGAATATTTGCAGGGTACATAGAGCCATTTTTCACCGTTGTAATCGTGCTGAGTTGTTCTTTCCTCGTCCAAAGCCTCACTGAAAGACAGAATCTCAACACTCTGAGAAACACCTGACGGAATATGCATTTAGTCAATACCCTTTCCGCAGCAACGCTTATATTTAAGACCGCTTCCGCAAGGGCAAAGTGCATTTTTGCTTACAACACCCTTGCCTCTGACGGTGGCGTTTTTATCGGTATTGGTCTCCTCGGCGACCTTTTGGCGCTTGGGTGCCTCACCGTCACGGCGGACGGTTGTGCAAATGACACCCTTGGCGGTATCCTCACGGATGCCCTCGGTCATTGCGTTAAACATATCATAGCCTTCGTTACGGTACTCAACAACGGGGTTGTGCTGACCGTAAGCACGAAGTCCGATTCCTCGGCGGAGCTCATCCATTGCGTCAATGTGATCCATCCAGTGCAT
>JAGBXM010000124.1 GCA_017629275.1 Clostridia bacterium | reverse complement strand
TTTGTCCAACGCGGTACTAAATAAATTCAAGTATATTATTGCGAATAAGCAGGGGGTTATAATCATTAATTAAATAAAAACGCGGCTGAGATTCCAAAATCTCAGCCGCGCTTTTATTGTGACCCATGCGTGGTAGTTATTAGTTTGATTAGTCGAATGTGTATACGGCTTGGCCGTTTTCAACGGTTACACCTTTGATGTATTTGCCGGTCGGGATGTCCTCATAGTCGATACCTTGAAGTTCAAACAACTGCGAAAGTGTGCAGAAGCGGTAGCCCTGCTCGTAAAGAATGGGGAGGGCGATAGCCAAAGCATCGGGAACAACGCAATCCTCTTTGGTTGAGTGACCGATGATGATAGAACCGTCCTTGATTTCTTTGTTGAGTAAAACATTAAGAATACTGTCAACAGTTGCTGTACCGCCCGAATAATCGCCACCGTGTGCCAAGGCATAATTTATAGCAGGCATACCAATTGATTCAAGATAATTCCACATATCGTCATTATACGAGAAACCTGCACCGCGGAACCACTTGCACTGATAATCCATATTTTCCAAATACCAATCGTTGACCTTTTTGATTTCGTCGATGGTCTGTTGCTTATCGGTTATGTCATAGAGCGTTGCGTGGTTATAAGAGTGGTTGGCAAGCTCGTGGCCTTTGGATAATGCATATTCAGGGATAGTAGTGCCGTAGTTCGAAAGACTGCGACCTGTGAAGAAGAAGGTGGCTGCACCGTGGTAATCCTCAAACGCATCAATAACCTTGGTAACGGCGTTATCACCAACAGTGGAATGTACAGGGCCGTCATCAAACGTGAAGGCAATTAATTTATAATCTTCCGGGTGTAAGAACCATTGATCCTCATTGTAGTATTTTAATTTAACATCGTCAATATCATAAATACCCGAAGAACCGCCAAAGCTTTCGGCCACGTCGACCTGAGCCATATCAGTCACCTTCAGTTTGTATTCAAACAATTCGGAAAGGGTAACAAAGCGGTAGCCCTGAGCATAAAGCGTGGATAAGATATTGTCAAGCGCCTCTGCCGAACAATCGGAGTGGTGCATCAGCACTACCTTGCCGTCGTAAGCCGAGTTGACGATTGCATTGTAGACCTCTTTGGCGGTAGTATCGGATTTATAGTCACCCGTTGCAACCGTGTTGCCTGCTTCATCCTGATTGCCGAAAACAAGTGGCATATTCATTGCGGCGGCACCGTCAATGACCTGCTGGGGGCAGGTGCCGTTGGAGGCACGCAGGAATTTAGGTGTAATACCCATGGTTTCTTGGAGAAGATCGTTCAAGGGTGTGATCTGTTCGTCGATGTAATCCTGCGCAGTATAATCGGGATTGGCTTCAAGATATGCAGAGTTGATATTTGTGTGTGTCATGGTGTGGCTTGCGATCTCAAAGCCCTTGGATACAGCATATTCAAGCTGACCCACGCCTCGGCTTTCAACGGCGCTTCCGATAACAAACAGAGTGCCTGCGCCGGCGTATTTATTGAGTGTGTCAATCATTCGGGTAGCGTTGTTGGTCTTGTCCTCGCCGTCGGTATCCGTGGGGCCGTCGTCAAAGGTAAAGGCTATCAGCTTATAATCCTGCGGGTGGCTTTTCCACTCGTCACTGATCGTAGCAAGACCTGCACCGTTTACGTCGTCGTCAAAATCGACGTTCATAACCTTATAAGTGGCGGCGACCTGTTTGTAAGAGGCTTCGCCCAAAGCGTAGTAGGTGTAACTGTCGCCCGATTTCACGTACATAACCGCCGTGAAGCGACGCATCAGATAATTGATTGTGCCGTCTTCGGATGTAAGTCCCGTCAGAACCATCTGATATGCCGACTGATTGGTGCCTTGCTCGTAAACAATATCTTTGCCATCCTTTTCATAGCAAACGGCGGTAATGGCAATAGAATTAAGTCCGTTTTCGAATTTGTACCAATCGGTGTCAAGCTTGATGGCGGAAGATGGGGCAACGATGAAGCCCATTTCATCCGCAGTTTCTTTAACTTCGTTGTTGACGATGGCTCTGAAGCGAAGACCTGCCGACTGATATTTGCCGTTGTTGTCGGCGGCCGACTTTTCGGCGCGGATAGATACGGCAGGCGAAGCGCTTTCTTCGTCGGGAACGGCTTTTGCTATGGTTTCGACCTCGATGACCTGAACATTATCGAAGTATGCCGTAGCGCCGCTTACACCGAAGAGAAAATGGATTTTATTATTCCAGAAGGTTGCTTGATAAGCCGTTAATGTTGCAAGCAGTTTTTCATCGGAGGTGTCGATAACAATGCCGTAGCGTTGCCATTTGGTTGAGTATTTAAGGTTTGATGCAGTAGTCTTTTCGCCGTCAAAGTTCA
>JAGBXM010000123.1 GCA_017629275.1 Clostridia bacterium | reverse complement strand
TCCGTACCATTCGCCGCGATGCAATTGAAAATCTTAAAAGTAGGAAGAAGTCCAACGAGATCACCGAGGACGATCAGACCAATGGCGAGAAGAAGATTCAGAACCTCACCGACAAGTTCTGCAAGGACGTTGACGATGCTTGCAGTGTTAAAGAAAAGGAAATAATGGAAATCTAAACTATTCTAAATTAAAATCCCATCAAAGGCTTTCTTTGATGGGGTTTTGAAACGGTGGATATTTATGGCTTTATTCAACAAAAATGCCGAAACCGCCAACGTAGTTGTGCCGACACACATCGGCATTATTATGGACGGTAACGGCAGGTGGGCAAAAAAACGTATGTTGCCGCGCTCGGCAGGTCACGTCGCAGGGTCGGAAAATTTCAAGACCATTGCCCGTCATTGCAATAAAATAGGTGTGAAGTACCTCACGGTCTATGCATTTTCAACCGAAAACTGGAAGCGCCCCAAGGCGGAAGTTGACGGGATTATGAATCTGCTTCGCAAATATTTGAAGGATTCGACCAATTTTAAGGCCGAAAATATCAAATTGCGCTTTATCGGTGAGTTGTCGGTTTTGCCCGAGGATATAAGGGAGCTTATCAAGACTGCTGAGGCCGAGTCGAGCGAGGCTACCGGACTTACGGTCTATATGGCGGTCAATTACGGCGGCCGAGATGAGATAGTCCACGCCGTCAAGCGTATTGCCGAAGAGGTCAGGTCGGGGGCTTTGAATATTGAGGAAATCACCGAGGAAACGGTGTCCGAAAGGCTTTATGCCGATTGTCCCGACCCCGATTTTATTATCCGTCCGAGCGGAGAATACCGACTTTCCAACTTCTTGCCGTGGCAGTCGGCCTATTCGGAATTTTGGTATTCCGATGTTTTGTGGCCCGATTTTTCACCCGACGACCTCGACAAGGCGATACTTGATTTCAATAAACGCAACCGTCGTTTCGGCGGAGTTAAAGAGGAAAAGGAGGAAAGCGAATGAAAACCCGCATAATAAGCGGCGCGGTCGGCATAGTAATAATGATAGCCGCGATTTTCGCATCCATTTATCTGACCCCCGTGATTTTGCACGTCTTATTGGCGGTTATCGGTTGTATCGGTGTCTATGAGGCCGTCAAGTCGACCGGTATCGTCAAGTCAAAGTTCATTCTTGTGGCCTCTTTGGTATATGCCGCCGCGGCTCCGTTTGTATACAGTGTTGAGATGATGGCCGATATTTTGAAGGTCGAAACAAGGCTTGACCACACGGCTTTGATGGTGGTTTATGCCATTGTGGTGTTCACATACGCGATGTTCAAGCACAACGAGGTCAAACCCAAAGATGTTGCTTTCGGTTTTGCCGCAACCGTTGCGGTTACCTACGCTTTCTGGACCTTGGCAGGTCTTTACAGTGCCGAGGACGGACACGGACTTTTCTATCTGTTGTTGGTCATTATTGCGGCCTGGGGTTGTGATACGGGCGCATATTTCAGCGGATATTTCTTCGGCAAACATAAAATGGCCCCCGAAATCAGTCCCAAAAAGACGGTCGAGGGTGCTGTTGGCGGAATTATAGTCGATATGCTGATCATGCTGGTGGCCTGTCTTATCTATAACGCATATTCGGGCTTTAAGGCCAACACCTGGATTATCATTGCGGTGACCCCCGTTCTTGCCTTTGCAGGTATGATGGGTGATCTCATTTTCTCATACATCAAGCGTGACTGCGGTATCAAGGATTATGGAAAGATAATGCCCGGACACGGCGGTGTGCTTGACCGTTTTGACAGTGTTCTGGTCGTGGCACCTCTCGTTTACGTTGCGGTCGTTAATCTGCCGCTTGTGAAATAAGGATATTAAAATGAAAAAAATTGCTATTTTAGGCTCGACAGGTTCAATCGGAACGCAGAGCCTTGACGTTGCAAGAAAACACGGCTACGAGGTCTGCTCGTTGGTTGCAGGAAGCAACGTAAAACTGCTTGAAGAACAAATAAGAGAATTTAAGCCAAAAACCGCCGCAGTTATGGATAAGGCGGCGGGAAAGGCTTTGAAAACGGCGGTTGCCGATACCGATACGGTCGTTACCTTTGGTCGCGAGGCGGTGGTGGAACTTGCCGCCGAAAACGATGCAGACACGGTCATCAATGCCATTGTCGGCATTGCAGGGTTACAACCGACCTTGGCCGCTGTTGAGGCTAAAAAGGATATTGCCTTGGCCAACAAGGAAACGTTGGTCACAGGCGGTGAACTGGTCAAAAAGGCCATCAAAGAAAACGGCGTTAAGCTGCTGCCGGTCGACAGTGAGCATTCGGCCATTTTCCAGTGTTTGCAAGGCGCACCCGAAGGGTCGTTAAAGTCGATATTGCTTACCGCTTCGGGCGGCCCGTTCTTCGGCAAAACAAGGGACGAATTAAAGAACGTTACGGTAGCCCAAGCTCTCAAGCATCCTAATTGGTCGATGGGTGCCAAAATAACCATTGACTCGGCTTCTTTGATGAACAAGGGCTTAGAGGTTATCGAAGCGGTGCATCTGTTTGATGTTGACGTGGATGATATTACGGTGGTCGTTCACCGACAGAGTATTATTCACTCGGCGGTGGAGTTCAGAGACGGTGCGGTCATTGCACAGTTGGGCACTCCCGATATGAGGTTGCCTATTCAGTATGCGTTGACCTACCCTGAACGGTCGGACTGTCAGGCTGAGCGGCTTGATCTTTTCAAGGTCGGCAGTATGACCTTTGAAAAGCCCGATACCGACACCTTCAGATGTTTGCCTGCCTGTATCAAGGCCATTCGCGAAGGCGGTCTTAAACCTGCCGCCGTAAACGGTGCCAATGAAATGGCGGTCAAATTATTCTTGGAAGGCAGGATCGGATTCTTGCAGATCGGCGATATAGTCGAGGCAGCTCTGGAGCATCAACCGAAGGTCTCAGACTTTACGCTCGATGATATTCTTGAGGCTGACAAGGCCGCAAGAAACTTAGCTTTAAAATTTATTTAACAGGTGAAATTTAGTGCAAGTTTTAAGCTTCTTCTCTAAAGTGGGAGATATCTGGGGCCTTATATGGCCGTATTTAGTGGCCGTTCTGGTTTTTCTGTTTGTTATTTTTATACACGAATTCGGTCACTTCATTGCCGCAAAATTGAACGGTGTCAAGGTCAATGAATTTGCCATCGGTTTCGGTCCTGCGCTTTTCAAAAAGCAGGGAAAAGAAACGCTTTATGCCGTTCGCGCCGTGCCTTTCGGAGGTTACTGTGCGATGGAGGGCGAGGACGAGACCAGTGAGGATAACCGTGCATTTTGCAATAAAAAAGCGTGGCAACGTCTGACCATCATCGTTGCAGGTGCCTTTATGAATCTTGTTTTGGGACTTATATTGGTTATGCTCACTTTAGCACCTGCCGACCGATACATTACCACGACCGTTTACGGGTTCCACGAGGACAATGTGATGAGTCAGCAAAGTGGACTTACGGCAGGAGACAAAATAGTTGAGATTAACGGACGGGCGATATATTCGGTAAATGATTTGAGTTATTGTCTGACCAACGTCAAGGGTGATACGCTTCAAATGAAGGTCATCCGCGACGGCCATAAAAAGAATCTCGACGTTAAGTTCAACGTTGAGACTATGGACGGCATCAACTATGTTGATATTGACTTTTATCTCGACACCGAGGACAAAACCTTTGGTTCGTTTATGAGACAATCGTTTACGCGTACCGTGTCGTACGGACGGGTCGTGTGGTTTTCACTGATCGACCTTATCACAGGTAAATACGGCATAAGTGCAATGTCGGGTCCCGTGGGTGTGACCGCCGCTATCGGTACGGTGGCAAAACGCGGTTTGAGTGATCTGCTGCCGATGTTGGCCTTGATCACCATAAACCTCGGCGTGTTTAATCTGTTGCCCGTTCCGGCACTCGACGGAGGACGCGCATTCTTCACAGTTGTTGAAATGATAATAAGACGGCCCATCCCTCAAAGATTAGAGGGTGCGGTTCACGCGGTCGGTCTGATTTTATTACTTGGACTTATCGCGGTCATTACGGTTAAGGATATTATAGGATTTTTTTAATAATGGATGAGCGGAAATCCGCCTTTTAAAAACAGGTTAGGATTACTCGTGTCACCTTAAAGGAGCAGGCTATGAATACTCGTGAAAGCACCAAAAGAGTATACGTTGGAAAGGTCGCGGTCGGTGGCGGTGCCGATGTTTCGGTACAGTCGATGTTGAATACACCGTCGTATGATATAGAGGCTTCGGTGGCTCAGGCGGTTGCATTGGAAAAGGCGGGTTGCGAGATAATAAGAGCCGCTATTCCCGACAAAGATGCAGTGCGCCTTATTCCTGCGCTCAAAGAGGCGGTCAACGTTCCTATCGTAGCCGACATTCATTTTGATTATCGCTTGGCACTTGAATCGGTGGCCGCAGGGGTCGACAAAATCCGTATAAACCCCGGTAATATCGGTGACGATTCGCGAGTCAAAGCAGTAGCCGATGCCTGCAGACAGAACGGTATTCCGATAAGAATCGGCGTAAACTCGGGCTCGGTTGAAAAGGAAATTCTTAAAAAGTACGGCGCTCCCACCGCTGATGCGTTGGTAGAAAGTGCCTTGTATCACGCGTCACTTTTGGAAAAGTTTGATTTTGACAATATTTTGCTGTCGATGAAATCTTCGACGGTATCGACTATGTATGAAGCCTACGTCAAGGCCAGTGAAATGTGTAATTATCCGCTTCACGTCGGCGTTACCGAGGCAGGTACCGAGCGTAGCGGTGTTATCGCCTCGGCGGCAGGTATCGGAGGTCTTTTGCTTCGCGGAATAGGTGACACCGTCCGCGTATCTTTGACCGACGACCCCGTAAAAGAGGTCAGAGCCGCAAAAGATATTCTCAAAGCGGTCGGTCTGCGCAAAGACGGGGTAAAAATAGTTTCCTGCCCGACCTGCGGAAGAACAAGAATCAATTTAATTGAGTTGGCAAAGAAGGCCGAAGAGATGTTACTGTCCCAAAACAAGAACATTACTGTTGCTATAATGGGATGTGTGGTCAACGGACCCGGCGAAGCTAAAGAGGCCGATATCGGTATCGCAGGCGGTGACGGTTGCGGAATCATCTTTAAAAAAGGTGAAATAATCCGTAAGGTTCCCGAAGAAAAACTGTTGGATGAACTGATGGCCGAAATAGAAAAGCTTTAGTAAAATAATAGGAGAGTTGAAAATGGGATTGCCGAAATTAAATGATATTTTCGGACGGTTTATTGAAAATGCACCCGACGCTGTTAAGAATTGTATCTTGCAGCGTTGCGAGATCGACAGTGATGCCCGTGAGATACTTGCAACTTGTTTATTCAGTGAATACGTGTCAAGCGAGGAACTCGACAAAGTACGTGTTTCGATAGCCGAAGGACTTCGAATGAACGCCGTACATATTGATTCGAAGTATCAGAAGAGATGTTACTGCGCCGAGGCGGCTGAGGATATAGCAATGATGCTCCGCGCCACCAATGCGATGTTCAACGGTTATTTTAACGGTGCGGAATTTAACGTTCAGTTGGTGGATGAGAACCAGGACAGATACGCAACGTATATTACGTTAAAATACGGCGGATATAAAACCATTCAGGAATGCAATTTTGAAAGAGAATTTTGTGGTATTGCAAACTACCGTTTCGGTATCGTGACCGACGTTCAGTTTGACGGACAACTTGAGGAACCCGAAGGTATTATTCCCGAATACAAGCAGGAGCCGATAAAAGAGGTCAAGCAGACCTATCAGGAGTCGAAACCCAACTATTCTTATGACGGGGGTAACAATGGCGGCAGTTTCAGACGACGTGAGACCAAACCGCCCGAACCTAAAAAGGTTACGGGTCTGCTTATTCCCGACAATGTGCCTATCGTTGAGGACAGTATTTTGCAGATCTACGGTCAGAGAAAGATTCACGGCGCTTTGACAAAGCTTGAAAACATTTCGCCCGATGAGGATGAAAGTCTTGTATGGGGTGAGATATTCTTTTCCGAGATCGTTGCCACCAAGAGCGGCCGCGGTTACCGAGTCAAGTTCCAGATATATGACGGAACCAATTCCATTACCGTAAAAATGATGGTCGGCAACCATATGTTTGACGTGTTGAACGACGAACTGAAAAAGGGTAAGTGCGTTGTTGTTCACGGCAAATATCAGATGGACGAATGGGAAAAGGATTACTGCCTCGAACCCGACGGAATCGCCACCGTCAAGAAAAAAGGTGTTAAAACCGACGATGCCGAGGAAAAGAGAATAGAACTGCACCTGCACACAAGTATGTCACAGATGGACGCCGTTGCACCCGTTCAGGACGTTGTGAAACGTGCGTTTAAGTGGGGTCACAAGGCGGTTGCCATCACCGACCACGGTGTTGTTCAGGCCTTCCCCGATGCGATGAGTGCCTACGATGAAATTATGGGTGACAACGAGGGTGCCGATTTTAAGGTTATCTATGGTGTTGAGAGTTATTTTGTCAACGATATTGATTTCCAGGAGCTCTCGGGCGGTATCGACGGCGGTGTTAATTCCGAAACGTTGACCCGTTATCACCAGATTATTCTTGTCAAAGACCAGGCCGGTCTTAAAAATCTTTACCGTCTTATTTCATATTCAAATCTTAAATATTATCTTAAGACGTATAATGCGAAAAATCCTGCCAAACCCCGTCCCGCAAGACCGCTTATTCCCAAAAGCGTACTTGAGCAGTACCGCGAAGGTCTTATTATCGGCAGTGCCTGTGAGCAGGGTGAAATTTACCGCGCTATTTTGGAAAACAGGCCGCACGATGAGCTTGTGAAGTTGGCTTCGTTTTACGATTATCTTGAAATTCAGCCTCGCGGAAACAATGAGTTTATGTTGCGAGAAAAGGTCAATAAGAAGACGGGTGAGGTTGAGCCTGCTTTGTTTAATTCGATGGAGCAGATTCTTGATATCAACCGCAAAATCGTGGCTTTGGCCGATGAACTCGGCAAACCGGTAGTGGCTACAGGTGACGTTCACTTCCTTGATCCCGAAGATGCAAGACTCCGTACCATTCTTATGGCAGGTCAGGGCTTTGATGATGCCGAACTTCAGGCACCTTTGTATCTTAAAACCACCAATGAGATGTTGGAGGAGTTTTCGTATCTCGGTGACCGCGCTTACGATGTTGTTATCGGCAACCCGCAAAGAATAGCCGATATGGTTGACAGTAACGTCCGTGCGGTGCCCAGCGGAAACTATCCGCCGAAAATTGAAGGCTCGGATGATATTCTGACCGAAAAATGCTATCGCAGAGCGCACGAAATTTACGGTGATCCGTTGCCCGACGTTGTTAAAGAACGACTAGAACGTGAGTTGGATTCTATCATCCGTCACGGCTTCTCGGTTATGTACGTTACGGCGCAGAAACTGGTTGAATATTCCGAAAGTAAGGGATATTTAGTCGGTTCCCGTGGTTCGGTCGGTTCGTCATTTGCCGCAACCATGAACGGTATTTCGGAGGTTAACCCCTTGGTGCCGCATTACGTTTGCCCCAAGTGTAAGCATTCCGAGTTTATTACCGACGGCAGCGTCGGTTCGGGATTTGACCTGCCGCCTAAAAAGTGTCCCGAATGCGGTGAGGATTATAACCGCGACGGACACGATATTCCGTTCGAAACCTTCTTGGGCTTCGACGGAGATAAGGTTCCCGATATTGATCAGAACTTCTCGGGCGAGGTTCAGCCTTTTGTCCATAAATATACCGAAGAACTGTTTGGCCCCGAAAACGTTTTCAAGGCAGGTACTATCGCTACCGTTGCCGAAAAGACGGCTTTCGGTTACGTTAAGGGCTATGCCAACGATTACGGCATTACAATGAATAAGGCTGAGGAGGCGCGTCTTGCTGCCGCCATAAACAATGCAGCGGTCAAGCGTACCACGGGTCAGCATCCCGGCGGTATGGTCGTTGTTCCGCGAGACAAAGAGGTCTATGACTTCTGTCCCGTTCAGCACCCTGCCGACAAGGTCGACTCTGATATGGTTACCACCCATTTCGATTTCCATAAGATTCACGATAATATCCTGAAGCTTGACGAACTCGGACACGATGTGCCGACCATTTACAAGTATCTTGAGGAGTATTCGGGCATTCCCGTTCTTAACGTTTCGATGAGTGACCCCGATGTTATGAGCCTCTTTTTGTCGCCCGATGCGTTGGGTGTTACCGAGGCGCAGATATTCTCCAAAACGGGCACCTATGCGTTGCCTGAATTGGGTACCAAGTTTGTCCGTGATATGTTGGTCGAGTCTAAGCCCAAGACCTTCTCTGACCTTTTGCAGATATCGGGTCTGTCGCACGGTACCGACGTTTGGATCGGTAATGCGCAGGAGCTTATCAAGAACAAGACCTGTACCATTTCTGAGGTCATCGGAACCCGTGACAACATTATGACCTACCTTATTTATAAAGGCGTCCCCAAGAAGATGGCCTTTAAGATAATGGAGATTGTGCGTAAGGGTAAGGCTAAAAAGCAGTTGACCGAAGAGCATATTCAGGCAATGAAGGACAACAATGTACCTGAATGGTATATTGATTCCTGCTATAAGATTAAGTATATGTTCCCGAAGGCTCACGCGGCGGCTTATATGATCGCGGCGCTGAGGCTTGGCTGGTACAAGGTTCATAGGCCCGTCGAGTTCTACTGTGCATACTTTACGGTACGTGCGGAGGATATTGAGGTTGATACCTTGTTGCAGGGCCAGAGCGCCGTTCAGAAGCGTATCAATGATATTAAGCTGTTGGGTAACGCCGCAAGTGTTAAGGACAAGGGTGTACTTGACAACCTGCTTATCTTTAACGAAATGATGTCGAGAGGCATTAAGGTTCTGCCCATTGACCTTCGAAAATCGCACTCAAGAAAGTTTTTGGTTGAGGACGGCAATATGCGTTTGCCCATAGGAGTTCTGCCCGGTGTCGGTGAAAAGGCCGCCGCCGATATTCAGAAGGTCGTCGACGAGGGCAATTTTATGTCGATTGACGATCTGCGTATTGAGTCGGGCGTTTCCAAAACGGTTATCGAAAAGCTCAAGGCCATCGGTGCTTTAAGCTTTTTGCCCGACACCAACCAAATGACACTCTTTTAATGTGAGGAATTTTGATTGTATAACGAATTTTTTGTGCCGTACCCTAAAATTGAAACCGACCGTCTTATCATCCGTATGGTCAGACGGTCGGATGACAGGGACCTGTACGAGCTTTGCCGACGCCCCGAAACGTCAATGTTTTCATTGTGGAGTCCCCATGCTTCGTTGACCGAAACAAGGGAGTTTATAAATTATCAGTTGTCGCTTTACCGCAAGCGCAGATGTATGTTTTTTGTGGTTGAGGAAAAGCAGACGGGCAGGGTTTTGGGCACCTGCAGTTACGTTTCGATGGATGACGATTTCAAAATAGCCGAAATAGGGTACAGTATTTTAAGTGACGTGTGGAATAACGGTTTTGCCACCGAGGTGGCCGATGCGCTTATGGGGTATGCCTTTAACCGAATCGGGGTTCAACGCGTCTTTGCAAGGGTTCTGCCGCAGAATACTGCATCAATAAAGGTTCTTTTGAAACTTGGACTTAAATATGAAGGCACGGCGAGAAAGGGCTATTATTTTGACGGACGTGTCGGCGATCTCGGAATCTACGGCATTACCGATGACGATTACTTTAATGCGAGGTGAAACGAATGGAAAAAATAGCAAGCTTTACGGTTAATCATAACACTTTACAACGCGGACTTTACACCTCGCGTGTTGACGGTGACGTGACGACCTATGACATAAGAATGAAGTTGCCAAACTCGGGGAAATATCTCAATAGCCCTGCAATGCATACGGTTGAGCATATTGTGGCTACCTACGTCAGAAACAGTCGGTTTAAGGATAATATCATTTACTTCGGACCGATGGGTTGCCGCACGGGATTTTATCTTCTGACCCGCAACGTTGAGCCAAGTGACGTTATTGTGTTGGTGCGTGAGGCCTTCGAATTTCTGCGCGATTTCGAAGGTGAGATTCCCGGTGTTTCGGCCATCGAATGCGGAAACTATCTTGAACACGACCTTTTGGATGCCAAACGTGAGGCGGCTCAATATCTGCCGGTTCTTAATGGGTATACCGTGGAAATGTTGGATTATTAAAGGATTCAACCTTAGTTGACATAAAATTGCACAAATAATTAAAGCCTTATGACTTTTTATTGGTCATAAGGCTTAAAATTTACAAAAATGACACCAGATCTGAGAAAAAGGTTGCAATTTTGTAATATTTATGTATAATAGTCATTGTGTTTTGTTACAACTTTGTAACCATTTATGGTGTTATATATTGAAAGGTGATTATTTGTTTACGTTGAATTCCTTTAAAAAGGAAAAGGTTTTAAAAACCGTTAAAAGTATTGCAGTAAAATTCATAACGTTTGTTGTCAAAGTTTTTTATGAGGCTTGTGCTTTTGTCAAAAGTGCTTATGCCGTAGCAAGAAAGAAGGCTCCCGTTGTTCGTGAATTGGTTGTCAACTTTCTTAAAACCGCCGACAGTATGAAGGTTAAAATTTTGTCGGTTGTAATGGCTTCGGTTTGCTGTCTTACCATTACGGTCATTGCTTATGCCGTTGAGCAGAAGTCGGCCGTGCAGGTTTATTATGGCAATAATTCTTACGGTTTTGTCCGTGATATGAAGGTGGCTGACGAGGTTTGTGAGTCGGTAAGGAAATCGGTTCACGGCAAGTTTGACATTGATAACTTTAAGTTGCAGAGCGTGACGGTTGCCGAAAATATGATAACAGGTCACGATAGCATCGTTCGAAATATTATCGAAGGCGTTGATTCGGTCGTTTCGGTTTCGGGTCTTTACGTTGACAGTATCCTTGTGGCGGTTGCCGACAATTATATTGTAGCACAAGACCTTATAAATCAGGGAATTAAGCATTATACTGCCGACGGATTTGAGTTTAAAGGCTTTGATAAGGTCGTTACTATCCGTGATATTTATGTGACCCACAGCTTTTTGTCCGAAAAAAGAATGTGTTGGGACAAGCTTATAGGCGGTCAATACGGCTTTGGCTTCGTGACGTCACGCGTTGAAAATTACGACGAGGAAATCCTATTCCAAGAGACTACCAAGGAAAGCAGTAAATATTACTCCACCTATAAAAAGGTTACCCAAAAGGGTAAAAACGGACTTCGCAACGTTACCGCCGAGGTTCAATATGTAAACGGTGTTAAAAACGGGGCTTTTGAGATGGAAAGTACCGTTATTACTCCTGCGGTGGACAAGGTTACTTTGGTGGGTACCAAGTTAAAACCTGTTTATCACAGCGGTTATGTTCTGGCTACCAAGATTATGACCAACGAGCCGTCCGAAATGGTTTTCCCTGTTGACTGCAACGGCAAAACCTATATCAGTTCCTTCTGGGGCGACGGACGCGGTCATAAGGGTCTTGACATTGCGGCACCGAGAGGTACCGAAATCTATGCCGCCGCCGACGGAGTTGTTTCTTACGTCGGCTACCGTTCGGACTACGGTTATCTTATTATCGTTGACCATCCCGACGGCAAGACCCAGACCTATTATTCGCATAACAGCAAGAACCTTGTTAAGAAGGGTGAGACGGTTACTGCCGGTCAGTTTATCGCGAAGGTCGGTGCGTCGGGTAACGCTACGGGAAATCATCTGCATTTCGCGGTTGCCGTAAACGGTACAATGGTCGACCCTGCACGTATGGTCGGTTTGAAGTAAAATTGAAGAGGTCGTCCAATTTCGGACGACCTCTTAATATTTATATACATTCAATTTTAGAGAAGTGGCACTCGGAAATATCGAGTTCGGGGAAGGCACCCGCAATGTCACGTGCCAAGGCTGAGACGATAACATCCTCGGTGTTGAAATGACCTGCATCGTAAAGGGTGATACCTTTCTGACCTGCTTCAATGAACTTGTTGTGCTTGACATCGGCGGTGACCAGCGCGTCGGCACCGCTGTTTATTGCATCGTCTAAAAAGTCGGCACCCGAGCCTGAACATACCGCAACAACGTTGATGTCGCGGTTGCCTGCGACGAACTTTACCGCACCGCCCAAGGTTTCTTTAATGTGACGGGCGAAGGAGTATGGGTCTTCGGGTTGGTCGAGGTAGCCTTTTCGCAAAGCAAATCCGTCCTGAGATATGATTTGTTCTACGTCATATAGACCTAACGTTGCGCACAGTACGTCGTTGACACCGCCGTCGGTCTGATCGAGGTTGGTGTGCATTGAGATAACCGAAATACCTTTACTTATAAGCTTGTGCACCAAACTGTCGGCGGTAACGCTTTTAAGCCCTGTGAAAATAACGGGGTGGTGGGTCACGATGAGGTTGGCGCCCAGGTCCTCGGCGCGTTCAATAACCTCGTCAAAGCAGTCCAAAGATACTAAAATACCGCGGATTTCCGCCTCTTCATCACCCACCAGAAGACCGACGTTATCGAAGTCCTCGGCAAGTTCTTTAGGTGCTACGGTATAGAGGAATTTGAGCATTTCTTTGACCTTCATAGTGAACACTTCCTTTTTTTAAAGCCCCTGTACGAAACAATGTGTTTTGGCAGGGGCTTTGTTGTAATTATTTTTTCTGGAACGAGTCTTTGAGTGCTACGGTGCGGTTGATAATAAGGTGGTCGGGTGTGCTTAAGGTATCAACACAGAAGTAGCCTTGACGCATAAACTGATACTTGTCACCGGGTTTGGCGTCCTTCATAAAGGCCTCACATTTGGCACCCTTCAAAATGGTGAGAGAATCGGGATTGAGGTTGTCCTGAAAACTTGAAACACCTTCTTCATCCGAGGGGTTCTCAACGTTAAAGAGGCGGTCATAAAGGCGGATTTCAGCATCGACCGAATGTGCGGCCGATACCCAATGCAAGGTGCCTTTAACCTTACGTCCGTCGGGAGCGTCACCACCAAAGGTGGCAGGGTCATAGGTGCAATGAACTACTGTGATATTGCCGTCATCATCGCACTCGTGCGAGGCGTATTTTACGAAATAAGCACCTTTAAGACGGACTTCCTTTTCGGGGCACAGACGGAAATATTTCGGAGGAGGAACGAGTGCGAAGTCGTCCTGCTCGATGTAGATCTCACGTGAAAATTCAATGGTACGGTTTCCAAGCTCGGGCTTATTTGGGTTGATCTCAACCGAGATTTCTTCGACCTTGCCTTCGGGATAGTTGTCAATAACGACCTTTAAAGGACGAAGAACGGTCATAGCGCGCTCGGCGTTGATATTGAGATGGTCTCTGACGCAGGATTCCAAAAGGGCATAGTCGATAACGCTGTAAGCCTTGGAAACACCAATCTTTTCGCAGAAATTGCGGATGGCCTCAGCAGGATAGCCGCGGCGGCGCATACCGCTGATGGTGGCCATTCTCGGGTCATTCCAACCGTCGACAATGCCGTCGGCAACCAATTTCAGGCACTTACGCTTACTGGTCAAGGTGTAGTTGACGTTCATACGTGCAAACTCGATCTGACGGGGAGGAGTGGGAAGCTTTAAAACCTCCAAAAACCAGTTGTAAAGCGGTCTGTGATTCTCAAACTCCAATGAACACAGAGAATGGGTAACACCCTCTCTGAAGTCGGACAGAGGATGTGCAAAGTCGTACATCGGGTATACGCACCACTTGTCACCCGTGCGGTGGTGGTGAGCTTTCAATACACGGTAGATAACGGGGTCGCGCATATTGAGGTTAGGCGAAGCCATATCAATTTTAGCGCGGAGCACCATCGAGCCGTTGTCAAATTCGCCCTCGGTCATTCTGCGGAAAAGGTCCTTCGTTTCTTCAATCGGACGGTCGCGGTAGGGACTGTTGACACCTGCCTCGGTCAAGGTGCCGCGCATCTCACGGATGGTATCGGCATCCGACTCGTCGACGTAGGCTAACCCTAAATCAATAAGCTTTAAGGCGCAATCGTAGATAAAATCGAAGTAGTCGGAAGCGAAATATACGTTATCCCACTGAAAGCCGAGCCAATTGATGTCCTCTTTAATGGCATCGACGTATTCAACGTCCTCTTTGGTGGGGTTGGTATCGTCAAGACGGAGATTGCATTTGCCGCCGTACTTTTCGGCAGTACCGAAGTCAATGCAGATAGCCTTGGCGTGGCCGATGTGCAGGTATCCGTTAGGCTCAGGCGGAAAACGGGTCTGAACGTGTGAGTAAACACCTTTTTCAAGATCCTCGTCAATAAAATCGTGTATAAAGTTGGAGGCAAGACCCTCGTTTTCTAAAATATTGTTGTTATCCATAAACTTTAAACTTCTCCAATCAGATGTTTTTGAAATGCTCAATGGCAGCATTCATACGGGCGATGCACTCATCCTTGCCTAAAACCTTCATAATGCTGCAAAGATCGGGTGTGTTGGTGCGACCTGTGATGCTTACACGGATAATGGTCGAAGCGTCACCCGGGCTGCCTGCATACTTTTCGGGTTCTGCCTTATAGGCTTTGGTATCGGTCGCAAAATTGGCGGCAGGGCAGATGCTCTTTATGGTCTCGAACCATTGACTGTTATCGTGCTCGGGGTCATAGGCCGATTTGTAAGCCTCCAATATCTTGACCGCCGACTCGGCAGTAATGTGAGCGGGAAGGTCATACTGTGCCTTGTAAAGCTCGTTGAACATATACTCGGCATAATTTTTGGCGTCACTCCACTTGATGATGTCCTTACGGGGCTTGGGAGTTTCGCGGTCGATATTGTAAATTGCCTTGGCACGGTCAACGTCGCTATTTAAAATTTCATAAAACTCGGGGTCGTATTCCTTGGCCCAGGTCAAGAGATGTTCCAACACCTCGTCGACCTTCATACGGCTGATGACCGTTTTGGAAACGTCATTGAGCTTGTCGGTATCAAACAAAGCACCCGAAGCACTCATTTTCTTGATGTTGAACTTGAATTTCTTATAATCCTCCAAGGGGTTGGCTCGGCGCCAATCCTCAAAGTCACTTGCGGCGATGGTCATAAGATATTCGATAACGCTCTCGGCAGGATAACCCTGTTCGGCAAAGAAGTGAACCGCTGCTTCAGGGTCTTTACGTTTGCTTATCTTACGTTTTGCGCCGTTGTCAAGCTTCATAATGGGGGAAACGTGAACGTATTTGGGCGCCTTGAAGCCGAGCAAACGGAAAAGCTGCAGATGCTTGGGAGTAGATGATATCCACTCGTCGCCGCGGATGACATGGGTGGTACCCATCAGATGATCGTCAACGGCGTGGGCGAAGTGATAGGTCGGGATGCCGTCGGACTTTAAAATAACGAAATCTTCATCGTTTTCGGGCATTTCAATCTTACCCTTGATACCGTCGTCGAAAACCACCTTGTTTTCTTCCGAACCGGGAGATTTAAGACGCACGACAAACGGTTTTCCTTCTTTGATAAGCGCCTCGGCCTCGTCGGGGGTGATGTTGCGGTGTTTCGCAAATTCACCGTGATAGCCTGTGCGTATCTTCTGTGCCTCCTGAATGGCACGGGTGGCGGCAAGGTCTTCCTCGGTGCAGAAGCAGGGGTAGGCCAAGCCTTGTTTTATGAGTTCTTTAGCGTAGCATTGATATATCTCACCGCGCATTGATTGTTTGTAGGGACCGTAGGCGCCTTCTTCACGCTCGGGCTCGACAAAGCCCTCGTCAATGTTGATGCCGAAATGCTTGATGCCGGTTATGATATCGGCAATACCGCCCTCTACCTCACGCTTTTTGTCGGTATCCTCAATTCGGGTGAAGAAAATACCGCCCGTAGAGTCAGCAACAAGTCGGTTGATCAAAGATACAAAAAGTGTACCTAAATGAAGGTAACCCGTAGGACTTGGTGCGACACGGGTGACCCTGACACCTTCGCTTAAATTTCGGCGGGGGAACTTGTCCTCATAAAAGGCGGGCTCTTTATCAATGTCGGGGAGCAAAAGCTCGGCCATCTTCAAATTGTCATTCATAATAAGACCTCACGAAATAGTGTTTATGATTTTAAGTATAAATTCACCTATATATTATCGCAGATTTTACAAATAATTACAACACTAAAGTTTAAAAATATTGGGTTATATTGTTGTTTTTTTTGAAAATTTGTGATATACTTTATTAAACAACGGCGACATTGAGGGTCAAGGCCGTTGTCAAAGCGGTAAAATTTGATTAAAGAGGTTTTTTATGAAAAAGATACTTGCGATAGTTTTAATATTTATTATGTTGTTTTCTTTTGCCGCATGCGGCAAGGATAAGGATAAGGGCAGTGCGAATGAAGGCCCTTCGGTCGACAAAAATACACTTGAGATCGTCAACAACGCTTATGCCGCTACCAAGACGCAGCTTGCAGGCGTAACGGCTTTGGGTTATAGCGGTAATGCTGTAAAATCGGTTAAGGTCGACGATAAGGAAGCCCTTTTCAGAATGAGCTTTGACTTTGATTATATGAACACCGACGACGGTCGCAAGTTCGCCGCAGAGGTGGTTGCCACTGACGGTGTGAACAACGACGAGGCACAGTTTTATGATGACGGTAAGGATATTTACGCATTTAAAGCAGGTGCTACATATATCCTTTCCGACAATAAGGACACCGATGCATTCGTTCAGGATATGTTCAAGGATATTGAGTTCTTTGACGCGTCGGCCATAAAGGTGCTTGATACGACCATTGTTGACACGGCGGCAGGCGGCCACGGTTTCGTGCTTGAATATGATTTCAACGATGCTAATTTCGACCCCGAAAAGACCATCGGTACCGACCTGTTCACCGAAAAGGCGGCAGGTATTACCGTTACTCCCAAGGGACTTCGTGTCAGCGGTATCATTGATGCCGACGGACGTCTTACTTCGGAATCGGTGACCTACACCTACTCTTATGAGCAGGAGGTCGAGGTTCAGTTGACCGACGTTGACCCCGATAATTCCGATGCGGTCACAACCGAAAAGGTTAAGAAAACCTTTGAATGCTCTATAAATTTTGAATTTAATTTCAATTATGATATTGTCGAGATCAAGGTTCCCGACCGCATATCTTACGTTGAAGCCGAGCCCGAAGGCGGCGAGACCGAGGGTGACGGTGAAGCCGAAGGTGACGGCGATACCGAAGAAGTCAAAAAGCCTTCTGAAATTTCCATCAGTGACTTTTTGAAACTGTCGGCGACTAAAGACGACGATTCCGAAGAAGAATAACAGTAAATTTTGAAACCGGCGGATGCCGGTTTCGTTTTGGGTTTAAAGGAGATATTTGAAATGGCAGAAGAAAGAAAATGCAATGACACAAGCTGCACGGGGGACTGCAGTAACTGTGCAAGTGCAAAGCAACACAAACCTGAGGATTTTTTAGCTCAACTCAATCAACATTCGAGCGTTAAGCACGTTATCGGTGTTGTCAGCGGTAAGGGCGGTGTCGGCAAATCAATGGTCACCGCTATGATGGCCGTATTGATGAGCCGCAAAGGATATAAGGTCGGCATATTGGATGCCGATATTACGGGTCCGTCCATTCCTAAAATGTTCGGCATTTCCTGCCGTGCTTTGATGGATGATAAGGGCATTATTCCCGCTGAGACCGCCAACGGTATCAAGATTATGTCCTGCAACCTTTTGCTTGAAAACCCGGATGCTCCCGTTGTGTGGAGAGGTCCCGTTTTAGCAGGTGCCGTCAAACAGTTCTGGACCGACGTTAATTGGGGCGAGGTCGACTATATGTTTGTTGATATGCCGCCCGGAACGGGTGATGTTCCGTTGACTGTTTATCAGTCGTTGCCGATTACCGGCACCGTTATCGTGACCACTCCGCAGGACCTTGTTTCGATGATCGTTAAAAAGGCCTGCAATATGGCTAATATGATGAACATTCCCGTACTCGGTATGGTCGAGAATATGAGCTATGTCAAGTGTCCCGACTGCGGTAAGGAATTCAATATTTTCGGTGACAGTCACTTTGAAGAGCTTTGCAGTGATCTGCAGATTATGCCGCTTGGCAAAATGCCGATCGACACATCACTTACCGAGCTTTGCAACGTCGGTGAGTTTGAGCGTTTTGACGCGGATTACTTAAAGCCTGCCGCCGATATGGTCGAAACCGCAACGAAATAATAAAAAAGCCTTGCAATCGGTTGATTGCAAGGCTTTTTTTGTTGAATTATTCTTGACCGATTTTTTTGATGTTGGGGCAAACCAACTCATTGGAACGGTAAACGGGAGCGGCCCAACGGACAGCGTTCTTGATGATGGTCTGAACGTTTTCGTCATAGAAGATGGGGAAGGTCTCGTGACCGGGTTGGAAGTAGAAGATACGTCCGTTTTCACGGTGGAAGGTGCAACCCGAACGGAAGAGTTCGCCGCCTTCATACCAACCCATAAGGATAACCTCATCGGGGTTGGGGATGCCAAACGGCTCGGCATAGGTCTCAACGTGGGGGAGTTCAAAATAACGGCCGATACCCTGAGTGATGGGATGGGCAGGATTGATGTTCCAGATACGCTCCATATCGCCGTTTTCACGCCAACCGAGATGGCAGGTTGTGCCCATAAGAAGCTTGAACGGCTTGGAATGATGAGCCGAGTGCAGACCGATAAAGCCCATACCGGTAAGAACTGCGTCACGTACACGCTCGGCGACCTCGTCGGGAACGAGCTTGTGACCAACGTGACCCCACCAGATAAGAACGTCGGTCTCTTTGAGAGCCTCTTCGGTCATTTCCTCGACAGTTTCGAGGGTGAAGCATTTGACGGTGATATCGTCAGCCTTCAAAAAGTTGGCGATAACGCTGTGTATACCGTCGGGATAAATGGCCATAGCTTTTTCGTTCTTCTTTTCGTGGATACATTCGTTATAAATGGTTACTCGAATCATAAAACTGCCTCCGTTTTATAAAATTTGCAGAAATTTCTGCTTTTTTCAAAAAAATTGTATCACATTATTTTGCGATGTGATATAATAAATTTGCTTAAAAATATCAAAAATTTGCTGTTTTGAGGTGGTTTTCGGATGCAGGCCTTTGACGAGGGAAGGAAAAGAATAAACGATCTGCCGTTGGCGGTACAATGTTTGCTTATGAGTGGAGCCGAACCGCAGAATAGATGGCCCCGATTACATTATCACGAGTACATAGAACTTTTATATCCCGTCAAGGGCGATTATGAGGTTAATCTCAACGGAGAGGTTTATCAACTGCCCGAGAATTCGATGTTCATAATAAATGCAGGTGAACCGCACGCTACTTTTGCCAAATCGCATGACCGTGCATTGTTTTGCATTAAATTTTTGCCACAGGTATTATATTCTTCTGAACAGACGGTCACCGAAATGGAGTATTCTGTTCCGTACGTTTTTGAGAACTTAGGCAGAGAAAGGGTGTTTTTCAAAGAGTTTTTGAGTGAAACCTTTATTCCTAAAAGCTTTGACAGTATTATGCAAGAACACGAGCAAAAGCGTTTCGGCTATGAATTGGCCATAAGGTCCGAGGTTCTGAGGATTTTTTCTTTTGTAATAAGGTATTGGTATGAGTCGGGCGGCGAGGCCGAATTGCAGATAAATGCCGAAACGGCGGCGGTGATCTCTAAGGCAAGGCGGTATGTTGACGAGCATTTTGCCGAAGCCGATCTTTCATCTGCGGCTAAGGTTTGTAGCTTGAGTTACAGCCATTTTTCGCGTGTTTTCAACGGAGCAATGAAGATGAGTTTTCCCGACTACGTAAATCTCATCAGGGTCAACCGTTCGATGCAGTTGTTGAGCACTACCGAGCAGAGTATTACCGATATTGCGTTGCTGTGCGGCTTTTCGTCGACGAGTTACTACATACACGTCTTTAAAAAATACAAAAATATTTCGCCCAACAATTTCAGACGTATGTTGAGATAAATGTTGAATTGGACTGTCGGTTGGTGTATAATATTGATATTTCAAGTGGGAGTAAGTTTATGACCGTTTCGTTTTTTACCTTGGGTTGTAAAGTGAATCAGTATGAGTCAGAGGCTTTGGGCGAGATTTTTGAGTCCAAAGGCTTTGAGGTTTTGTTGCCTGAGCAGTCGGCCGATATTATTATCGTCAACTCCTGCACCGTTACGGCCGAAAGCAACCGTAAAACTCGGCAGACGGTGAGAAGGCTCAGACGTCTGAGTCCCGATGCATTGATTGTGCTGACGGGTTGTATGGCACAGGCCTTCCCCAAAGAGGCCGAGGCGGTGGCCGAGGCCGACTTGATAATCGGTAACACACATTACGATAAGCTGCCCGATATGTGTATCGAGGCTTTGAGAGAAAAAAAGCAACGCTGTGTTGTCGTGCCGCACGAAAGTAAGTATACCGACATCGGTGTGACCAAAATGAGTGAGCATACGCGCGGGTTTATAAAAATTGAGGACGGATGCAACCGTTTTTGCTCATACTGTATCATTCCGTATGCCCGTGGGCGTGTGCGTTCAAGGTCGCTGGAGTCGATAAAAAAAGAGGCCGAGGCGTTAAGTCGGGCAGGATATAAAGAGATAGTTTTGGTCGGTATCAATCTGTCGGCCTTCGGACTTGATACGGGTGACGAGCTGTGCGACGCGGTCGAGGCCGTATCGTCGGTCGAAGGTATCAAACGGGTGCGCTTAGGGTCACTCGAGTGTGATCAGATAAGCGATCGCGCATTGGAGAGACTTGCCGCCAATGAAAAGTTTTGTCCGCAGTTTCATTTATCCTTGCAGTCGGGTTGCGACCGCACTTTAAAGGAAATGAACCGTAAGTATGATACTGCATTTTACCGAGACCTTGTGCGACGTATCAGAGAAAAATTCGTCAACCCTTCTATCACGACCGATATTATGGTTGGATTTGCAGGTGAAAGTGATGAGGATTTCAAAGAGTCCTCTGAATTTATGAAGGAGATCGGCTTTGCAAGGTCGCACGTGTTTGTGTATTCGGTGCGTGAGGGTACCGTTGCTGCAAAACGTCACGATCAGGTTGACCCTGCCATTAAACAGGAGAGAAGCCGCATTATGCAGAGCGTGACGGCGGCCACCGAGCAGGAGTTTTTGAGCTCACAGATTGGCACGGTTGCCCGTGTTTTGCTTGAGACCGAGACCGACGGAGTGTGGGAAGGCTACACCGAGAACTACACCCGTGTTAAGGTCAAGGCTCCCGAAAACACCGAAAACGATATTATAAACGTAAGACTTACCGAGGTCAAAGAGGATTATTGTATCGGCGAGATAATTTAAATAAAAAAAATCCCAACGGAGTGTTGATATGCACCGTTGGGATTTTTTGTTGTGATTGAAATTATTTTACCTTCGGTACAAGGTCGAGTTCGCTTTTGCCGTCCTGCAGCTGATAGAGGTGGACGTAGTCAACCACCAAAGTACTGCGGTTGGCCCAATCCTCCTCGGTGGAGAGGCCTATTGATGAACTGCCCGATTTGAGACCGACTGCCAGACTCAAGGTGAGGAACATCTGCTGATTGAAGCTTTTCTGATCCTGTTCGGTTTTGGTTGTGTCATAGGTGAAGAATATCTCACCGTCGACGGTGAACGACATATATGTGGGGGTCCACAGCATTCCGTAGGTGTGGAAATCGTTGTGCATATCGACACCCTTGGGGAATGAGAATTTTTTGTCGTTGGACATCTCGTTGTTGTCGCACGAGGTGTGCTTGTAGCCTTGTTCCTCTCCGAGTTTGGTCGGCCAGGAGTGGCAGTTGGCGGCGATGTAGTTTCCACCGAAGTTTTCGTTGATGTCTATTTCACAGCCTAAAAGGTGGGTCGCGGCGGCTTCCTTGTTTTCACCGACACCCGAGGTTACAGAGTCACCCGTCCAGAGTGCGGACCAGAAGCCCTTGGCGGTGGGAAGCTTGGCGCTTTCTTCAACGTAGCCGTACATAAAATTCATTGCTCGGTGGGTACGGATCATACCGCCGTGGTATTCGGTTTCGGTCTGATACGGAGTTATGGTGAAATATTCACCGTCAAAGCCGTATGTTTCGGTCGAGCGTTTGCTTTTCTTGCCGTTCTGGCCATCAGCGTTCCAGCTTACGTGCATCCATTTGGAGGTGTCGAGCTCGTGTGTCTTGAAGTCCTCCTGCCAAACGGGGGTGTAGTAGGTCGCAAGGTCGTATTTGCCCTTGACCGATGTATAGCTTCCGGTGGGAACCGATTCGGCATCCTCGGCTTTGCCGTCTTTGAGCATTGAGCAGAACTCGGTTACTGCGGCGGTGGTGGCATAGGTCGAGCCGCCGTTAAGGTAGACCTTGTTGCCCGAAATCTTAACCGAGAAACCGTCCATATCGTTTTTGTCGTGCTTGGTAACACCTGCACGCGAGGAGTCACCGACAATGATCTCGCACTCACTTTCGGCAAATTCACCGTCCTTGACGATCTCTACTTCGTAACCCGTTGTGCCGCGGATATAGTCATACAAAACTTCCATTTCGCGCTGGGCGAGATAGGAAACGTTATAGGAGGGACGGACAATCTTAAATTCTTTAATGTTCTTGCCGTTAATTGTGATATCGGTAAAGGTACCATCGGTTTTGTGGGTGTATTCGATACCGCCTTTGATGGTGTGGGAGCCGAGATAATTGGCAATGAAGTAATCAACGGCATTGGCAATTGCAGCTTCGCTGGTGCCGGTGATAACTATTTTTTTGCCTATGGTGCAGACGATGTAGTCGTCGTAACGTCCGCCGAGGTTTTTGAGAACATAGTCAAGTGCAAACTTACTTTCGGGGCGGTTGGTGTGACCGACAAGAATTTCATATTTGTCGGAACCGTCGGACGAGTCGGCAGTGTTCTGCATTGTATAGCCTAATTTATCACGGATTTCGCGAAAAAGCTTGCCCGATGCATCGAAAACGGTGCCGCCTCCGGCTGTTTCGGGACGTATGATTCTGAAAATGGCCTTGCCGTTGTCGTCGGCCAATTTGAGGGTGTCTTTGGTAAAGGTGAAATCCCCCGAGGCTGAAGGGTTTGATGCCGAGCCACCGTCTGTTTTCTTGTCACCGCATCCGCAGACCGAGAGCAGGGTAAAGGCGAAAACAAATACTAACAAAAGGGACAGTATTTTTTTCATAACGTTTCCTCCAAATTTTGAAATATTACAAATTTATATTAACATAAAGAACCGCCTGTGTAAATAGGCGGTTCGGAAAAGTTAACTTTTTAGTCGGTTTTGTCATCTTTTTAATCTTAATGATATTTCACCCGTGTTGAGCGTAACGGTTCCGTCAATTGTTTTAATGATAAGTCCGCCGTCAAGGTCTATATCACAGGCTGTCCCGTTTTGTTCTGTTCCGTTTTTAATGAAGGTGACTTCGCGCCCCAAAACGCAGGACTTTTGACGGTAATCATCAATAAAGGTGCGGTTGGGAAGTTCTTTGATCAAGGTCTGAAGTTCAAGTACGATCTCGGCGGCAAGGCGGTTGCGGTCGACGGCGGTGTTTAAAGAGTCGGCGGTGTTGACTATTTCCTCGGGGAAATGCTCGGTTGTGATATTGATGCCGATGCCGACGATTATGGCGGTTTTTTGCCCCGTGACGGCTTCGGTCAAGATACCGCAGACCTTTTTGCCGTTTATATAGATATCGTTGACCCATTTTATCTGTGGGTTCAGTTGGGTGGTGCGTTCAATGGCTCTCACAACAGCCACTGCGGCGGCGGCCGTTACGGTGACGTTGTCAGAAAAGTCGGTCTCAGGCGTGTAAACGTAGGACATATAAAGTCCTGTGGCTCTGGGAGAATAAAACTGTCTACCCATTCGACCTTTACCTGCGGTCTGTTGCTCGGCCAAAATCAGTTTTGGGCTTTTGTTTAATGATGCGGCCCTGCGTTTGGCTTCAAGGTTGGTGGAGTCGATAATATCGAACACCTCGACTTCACAAGGTGCTCCGTTTAAAAGGTCGCATATTGTTTGGCTGTTGAGTTTTAAGACTTCGTTTTGTTCCGACATTTTGTCCCCCTCCTTTGAGATGCCACTATAATAATTATAACAAATTACTCAATAAAAAACAATAGCAGAACGAGTTAGAAACCCGTTCTGCCTGATGTTTATTTCACGCGTTGTTTGCGGTGAATTATGCCCACCACATTTTACCTGCGGTCTCAGCAATGAGAAGCGGCTTCAAGAAGTCGGCGGCCTTCTCAAGACCTTCGGTCTTGCTCATCAAAGCATCCTCGTGCTCGATGCTGATGGCATAGTCGTAGCCGTTAGCCTTTAAAGCACTGATAATGTCTCTCCAATAAGCCTCGTCGTTACCGTAGCCAACCGTTCTGAACAACCAGGAACGGTTCTTGATGTCACCGTAGCTCTTGGTGTCGAGAACACCGGTGGTAGCGGTGTTGTACTTGTCGATACGTGCATCCTTTGCGTGTACGTGGAAGATAGCGTCACCGATCTCGTTGATGACCTTAACGGGATCCATACCCTGCCATACAAGGTGGCTGGGGTCGAAGTTGGCGCCAAGCTCGGGACCGACAGCTTCGCGGATCTTTTTCAATGAATCGGTATTGTATACGCAGAAGCCGGGATGCAGCTCGAATGCGATTTTGTTTACGCCGTGAGCCTTTGCGAATTCAACCGTATTTTTCCAATAAGGAATGAGAACCTCGTTCCACTGCCAATCAAGGATGCTAAGGAAATCTTCAGGCCAGGGGCAGGTGACCCAGTTGGGATACTTGGAATCTGCACAGTCACCGGGGCAACCCGAGAAGGTGTTGATCTGATGAAGGCCCATTTTTTCGGCCAAAAGAATTGTGTTGCGGATGGTCTTGTCATACATCTCGGCAAGGTCCTTCTGAGGATGGACGGGGTTGCCGTGGCAGGACAAAGCACTGACCTCAAGGCCGTTGTCCTTAATGGTTGCCATAAACTCTGCGAAAGCCTTCTCGTCATTGAGAAGCTTTTCGGGGTCGGCGTGTGCGTTACCGGGGTAACCGCCGCAACCGATCTCGATCATATCGCAACCGATGGATTTAAAATACTTGCAAGCATCTGCAAAGGGCATATCGCTCATAAGTGTGGTGAAAACGCCTAATTTCATAATTTTCAGCCTCCGTTTTAATTCGTGAGTCAGACTCACATTTGTTGACAATTATATAATACTTTATTTACAAATATTTTGCAAGTACTTTAAAGCGTTAATGTTGTAAAAGTTTGCAGGATATGGTATTATTTATACAGTGGTTTGTTATTTCGATTTTGGGAGGACTATATGATAAGATACGCTACCATCGGTACAAGTTGGATAACCGAAGCCTATATCAGAGGTTGTATGCTGTTGGGTGATAAGTTTCAACTTGCTGCCGTTTATTCGAGAGATTTTAATAAAGGTAAAGAATTTGGTTCTCGATTCGGTTGTGAGACGGTTTATACCGATCTTGAAGAATTGGCGGCTTCGGATATCGAGGCGGTTTACGTTGCGAGTCCCAACGCTTTTCACTATTCTCAAAGCAAACTGATGCTGTCACACGGAAAACACGTTATATGTGAAAAGCCCATAACCGTAACTCCTGACGAATTGGAGGAGTTGCAGACCTTGGCAAGAGAAAAAGCTCTTGTTTATATGGAGGCACACATGGGGTCTCATATGCCTGAGTGGAGATTGGTGACCGACTGTATAAAGCGTCTCGGTGCGATAAGTCACGCAAGGTTTGATTTTTCACAGAGGTCGTCAAAATTAGACGGTCACTTAAAGGGTGAGCATCAGAATATATTTGACCCGAAAATGGCCACAGGTGCTTTGATGGACCTCGGCATTTACTGTATATATCCCGCACTCGGCTGGTTTGGAATGCCTGATGACATTTATTCATATTGCACCAAAATGTCGACCGGCATCGACGGGTCGGGTGGTGCTGTTCTGCGCTATTCTGATAAAACGGTTGAGCTTTGCTGGGCAAAAACGGGGGAAAGCCGTATAGGCTCTGAAATAATTGGTGAAAAGGGCACCTTGGTTATTCCGTCTATATCCAAATTGACCGATATGAAGTTGATACATAAAGACGGTGCCGAAACGGTGTTGAGCGACCAACCCGACAAGTTCCATCTTATGCGCTATGAAGCCAATGATTTTTACCGATATATTACTAATTTCGAAGCATTTAAGGATGAGTTGGGGGCTGCCAACCGTCTTGCTTTGGACGTCAGCCGCGTAATGTTCAAAATCCGTGAACAAAGCGGCATCAAGTTTGATATTTGAATTTGAGGATGTAATTTATGAATAATTTTGAACCGAAAACCTTTGCGCTTCCGCACGATATGTTGCCCGAGGATGCCGAGGGGTATTTCAAACAGCTTGAAGTATTCCGTGAAATGATGATGCGCTATCAATGTGCCATTTTGGAGGTGCAGACCAAGCTGCAGGTGCTTAACAATGATATGTCGGTGCGACACAGCCGAAATCCTATCGAGTTTGTAAAGACCCGAATCAAAAGTCCCAAAAGCATTGCCGAAAAGTTAAAACGTAACGGACTTGAAATTTCGGTCGGCAATATGGTGCGCCATTTAAATGACGTTGCAGGTGTTCGTGTCGTATGCTCGTTTATTGACGATATTTACGAGGTCGCGCATATGTTGGCCCGTCAGAACGACGTTAAGGTTCTAAAGGTCAAGGACTACATAAAGGAGCCTAAGGAAAACGGATACCGCAGTTATCATATGATAATCGAAATACCCGTTTTCTTTTCGGACAAGACGATGAATATGCGAGTGGAAATTCAGATAAGAACAATTGCGATGGACTTCTGGGCGAGTCTTGAACACGAACTGCGTTATAAAAAGGAACTTGATTGGTCCAAGGAGATAGGTGAGGAACTGCGGGAGTGCGCCGCCACCATCAACAAAACCGACGAAAAGATGTTGGCTATAAGGCAGCATATTGATGAGCAAAAGAATAAGAGTGAGTAACAAAAAACCTCTGCGAAGTTTCGCAGAGGTTTTGCTGTTTGGTTTATTATTTGCCTAAGATTTCTTTATACATCTTAATATAAACACCGGCTGATTTGCCCCAACTGTTGTCGCAGGCCATTGCACGTTTTACCAAGGTCTGCCAACCGTCGGTTACCGAGTAGCCTTCAACGGCTCGTTCAACGGCACGTGCCATATCGTGTGCGTTGTAGGCCTGGAAGGTAAAGCCGTTACCCATATTATCACCGCTGTCGGTGACGGTGTCCTTAAGACCGCCGGTCTCACGGACTATCGGAATGGTGCCGTATCTCAAAGCGATCATCTGCGCCAATCCGCAAGGCTCACTCTTGGAGGGCATGAGGAACATATCGGCACCTGCATAGATTTTATGGGCGAGGTCGGGAATAAAGCCGAGCTTTAAGGCCACCTTATCGGGGTGAGCCGACATCTGTGAGTGGAAGTAGGTTTCAAACTCCCATTCGCCGCTACCCAGAATAACGACCTGAACGTCCTTTGAAATGATACTGTCAAAGACAAATTTGACAAGGTCGAGACCTTTGTGGGTGACAAGACGTGTGACCATACCGATGATGGGAACGTCGGGACGCTCGGGCAGACCGCAAAGCTTTTGCAGTTCGGCCTTGTTTATGGCCTTGCCTTTGAGATCGTCGGCGGTGTAATTGGCCCAAAGGTGACTGTCTTTTTCGGGGTCGTATACCTCAACGTCGATACCGTTGACGATGCCGTTGAGTTTAAACTCGCGCTCACGGATGATGCTGTCAAGTCCGTGGGCAAACCACGGGTCTTTTATCTCGGTGGCGTAGGTCGGGCTGACGGTGGTGACGCGGTCGGCACATTCGATACCGCCCTTCATAAGGTTGACACAGCGGTCGTATTCAACAAGGTGTGAATACTCTTTGGGAAGTCCCAAAACGTCCTCGATAAGCTCGGTGCCGTATTTGCCCTGATACTGAATGTTATGAATGGTGAATACCGTTTTTATGTTCTTATAAACGTCGACCATACGGTATAAGGTATCCAGGAAAACGGGGATGAGTGCCGTCTGCCAGTCGTTACAGTGGATGATGTCGGGCACAAAATCAATGTGGGGTATCATTTCAAGCACGGCGCGTGAGAAAAATGCAAATCTTTCGGCGTCGTCGTAATGACCGTAAAGGCCGTTGCGCTTGAAGTAATACTGATTGTCGATAAAGTAGTAGATGACACCGTCTTTTTTTGCTTCAAAAATGCCGCAATACTGTCTTCTCCAGGCGACGGGTACGGTAATGCTGGTGATGAACTGCATTTCCTGTCTGAGCTCCTCGCTTATGGAGTCGTACAAGGGAAGAACGACACGGCAACCGATGAGGCGCTTTCTCAGTGCTTTGGGGAGTGCGCCTGCTACATCGGCCAGGCCACCCGACATAGCGAACGGGTAGGCTTCACTTGTGGCATATAAAACTTTCATAAATTACTCCATTCTACCGCACGTGCGGTATACGTTATCAAACCTCTGCGTTTTTGCGGACGTAGATGGGATAGGTTTCGGTGCCGCGCAACGTCTTGTTGGCGCCGACCGTGACCTTCTTGTCGAGGGTGACGAACTGAATGTCTGCACCTGCTTCGATAACTGCGTCCTGCATAACGATACTGTTCTCAATAACGGCGCCCTTCTCGACCTTTACACCTCTGAACAGAACCGAGTTCTTGACGGTGCCGTCGATAACGCAACCGTCGGCAATAAGGCAGTTTTTCACCTCGCTGTCGAGACCGTAGATGGTCGGCATATCGTCACGGGTTTTGGTGAATACGGGACGTGTTTTGCAGAACAGGTCACGACGGACTGCGGGGTCGCAAACGACCTCTTTGGTGACCTTGGCATAGGTCTCGGGACTATCCATAATGGCGGCATATTCGGTGATCTCATAGCCGCGGATATCCAATTTTGTGAGACTCTTCTGATAAACGTCACGTGCGATACTTGTAAGGTTGCGCTCGTAGCCTTCTTTAATGATTTCGGTCAGAAGATCCTTCGACATAATGGTGATGTCGAGGCTGATGCAACGCTCCTTGGAATCTGAAGCGGCGAATTTAATGTCGGTCACCTTATCGCCGTTAAGCTCAAAAGCCATAACGTCGTGGCGGTTGAGCGGCATAAGACCGCGTTTGTAAGCGATGGTGATGTCGGCACCGCTCTTTATGTGGCGCTTTAACATATCGTTAAGGTCGAAGTTGGTGATAACGTCGCAGTCACACATAACGACAAATTTTTCGGAGGAATGCTTCAAAAAGTTCATTGCGCCGAAAAGACCGTCCACGTGACCCTTATAAACCTTGGCCTCGGTATTGGAATAGGGAGGGAGGAAGAAAAGTCCGCCCGATTTACGGTCGAGGTCCCAGGCCTTGGCCGAACCGATGTGGTCCATAAGTGACTGGTAGTTGGTCTTGGTAACGATACCGACCTTGGAAACACCTGCGTTGACAAGGTTGGAAAGCGAGAAGTCGATGATTCTGTAACGTCCGCAGAAGGGAAGTGAACCCATTGAACGGCGCTCGGTCATTTCACCCATAAGTTCATCGTGTGCGTTGGGGAACACGATACCTAAAACATTGTTTTTTCTCATTGCTTGTCACCCTCCTTGACGTTTTCTTTGATCATAACGGCGGCCTTGACGTCGGCATTTTTGCCAACGTTGAGATCTGCACCGACGACCGCAACACCCCAATTGGAAAGGTCACTTACGTCCTCGGGACGTTCACCGACCGAAGCGTTTTCTTCGATAACGGCGTTTTCACCGATGATTGCATACTGAACCGAAGCGTTCTTCTTGATAACTGCGCCCGGCATTACGAGAGAATCCTTAACAACGGCACCTTCTTCAACAATAACATTGTCAAAAAGAATCGAGAAATCGACCGTGCCGTAAACGTCGCAACCCTCGGTAATGAGTGAGTTCTGAACCTTGGCGGTGTCTGAAATGTACTGCGGAGGTGCACTCGGGGTTCTCGAATAGATCCTCCATTTGGGATCGGAAAGATCAAGCTTGATTTTGGGGTCTAACAGGTCGAGGTTGGCCTCCCACAGAGAGTCGATGGTGCCGACATCCTTCCAATAGTCGGCAAAGCGGTAGACTATCATCTTCTGATTGTCGTTCAACATATTGGGGATGATGTTCTTACCGAAGTCGTTGGAGGAGTTGGGGTCGGCTTCGTCTTCTTCAAGATACTTTTTGAGTTTGTCCCAAGAGAAAACGTAGATACCCATTGAAGCAAGGTTAGACTTGGGGTTCTTGGGCTTCTCCTCAAACTCGTAAATGGTGCCGTCGGGGTTGCAGTTCATAATACCGAAACGCGAGGCTTCCTCCATCGGGACCTCGATAACGGCGATGGTGCAGTCGGCGTTCGTTTGCTTGTGCTGTTCGATCATCAGGCTGTAGTCCATCTTATAGATGTGGTCGCCCGAGAGGATAAGCACGTACTCGGGGTCATAGCGCTTGATAAAGGGGATGTTCTGATAAATTGCGTTGGCGGTACCTTTATACCAGTCTCCGCCCTTGTTGTTCTGATAGGGCGGCAGGATGTGGACACCGCCGTTGGAACGGTCAAGGTCCCACGGCTTACCCGAACCGATGTAATCGTTCAACTCGAGCGGCTGATACTGGGTCAGCACTCCGACGGTATCAATACCCGAGTTGGTGCAGTTGGAGAGCGGAAAGTCGATAATGCGGTATTTACCGCCATAGGGAACGGCGGGTTTGGCAATGTTCTGTGTGAGAACACCCAAACGGCTGCCCTGACCTCCTGCTAACAGCATTGCTACGCATTCTGTCTTTTTCAATTAGGGTCACTCCTTACGGTAGTTTTTTATCAGTTGAAATCCTTTCGGACTTTAGCTTACGGTTTAGTTTAAGGTACATTCCCGACAAAGGCGGCAGGGTAAAGGCCGCCGATTGACCGAGTCCGTGCATAGGTTTTTGCTCGGTCTTAATTTTGGTTTCGGTGATTATTCCGTCACCGCCGAAGCGCTTTTCATCGGAATCGAAGACTATTTCATAAACGCCGTGGGTCGTAAGACCTATTCGGTAATCGGTTTGCAAAACGGGTGAAAAGTTAAACACGCAAACGAGAGGTTTGCCGTCTTTGTTCATACGCTCAAAGGCGATGACGTTATTGTTGCAGTCGTCGTTGGACAACCAACGAAAGCCTTGCCACGAAAAGTCGTTTTCGAAAAGTTGCGGGGTCAGTTTATAAAACTTGTTGAGTTCACGCACAAAATCCTGCGTCTTTCGGTGCTGTTCAAGCGACAACAGTTGCCAATCGAGTTCGGTTTTATAGTCCCACTCGTTTAAAGTTGCAAACTCCGACCCCATAAAGGTCAGTTTTTTGCCGGGGTGTGCCATCATAAAACTGTAAAACAAACGGACACTTTTGAATTTGTCTATCGTATAGCCGGGCATTTTTCGAAAGATCGAACATTTGCCGTGCACCACATCGTCGTGCGAAAGCGGGAGCAGGAAGTTTTCCGAAAAGGCATAGAAAAACGAGAAGGTCAATGCACCGTGGTGATACTTTCGGTGGATGGGGTCGAGCGACATATATTTTAACATATCGTTCATCCAACCCATATTCCATTTCAAATTAAAGCCTAAGCCATCACGGTCGGCAGGTGCGGTGACCATCGGCCACGCGGTCGACTCCTCGGCTATCATAAGCGTATTGGGAAAACTTTTGAACACGGCGGTGTTGAGCTGTTTTATAAGGCTTACGGCTTCTAAATTTTCTTTCCCGCCGAAAACGTTGGGTCGCCATTCACCGTCGCGGCGGTTGTAGTCGAGATACAGCATTGATGCCACCGCGTCGACACGCAGACCGTCTATATGATACTTTTCGTGCCAAAGAAAAGCACTTGAAATCAGAAAACTTTTTACTTCGGGTCGACCGTAGTCGAAAACGGCGGTGCCCCATTCTTTATGCTCACCGACCCTTGGGTCATCATACTCGAAAAGGTGTGTGCCGTCGAAACGGTAAAGACCGAATTCGTCCTTGGGGAAGTGGGCAGGAACCCAATCCATAATAACGCCGATACCGTTTTGGTGCATCGTGTCGACAAAGGCCATAAAGTCTTTCGGGGTGCCGAAGCGTGAGGTCGGTGCAAAGTAGCCCGTGACCTGATAACCCCACGAGCCGTCAAACGGGTATTCGGTGACGGGTAACAGTTCAATATGGGTGTAGCCCATATATTTAACGTAAGACACAAGCTCGTTTGCGGCCTTGCGGTAGTCAAAACAGTTGCCGTCGGCATATCGTCGCCACGAGCCCAAATGGACTTCGTATATATTTACAGGCTTGGACAATGGGTTTGACTTTTCGGCCATCCATTTTTCGTCGTGCCACAAGTAACCCTCAATATCATAGGTTTTGGAGGCATTGCCAGGTGCTGTTTCAAAGTGGTAGGCAAATGGGTCGCTTTTAAAACAAGTTGTACCGTCTTTTGATACAATATGATATTTGTACAAGGTATATTCGGGTAAGGTGTTAAGGATGCCTTCAAAAATTCCGCCGCCGATATGAAGCATCTTAAACTGCCCCGGTTGCCAATCGCAAAAGTCGCCGACTAAATGTACCTCTTTTGCGTTGGGAGCCCACACTCTGAAAACCGATTTACCGTTTTCGAAATGGTGTCCCAAAATTTGGTAGGCGCGTGTCTCGGTGCCGTTGAGAAAATTTTCAAGGTTTTTCAAGTCCATAGCTTCTCCTTTTAAATAACAGGAAAAACAAACTTGAAAAACAATAACCCGATTATGGTTTTATTTTCCTATTATTTATTTTAACAATGTAAAGTGCAAATTTCAATACCTATTTTAGTATTTTTCCATTTATGCGGATAGATTTTTACGACAAATATTGTGCAAGTTATACAAAAATGCCGCAATTCTGACCGTTTGCCTAAATACACTAATTATATTATTGTAAGGAAAACATGGGATATAATCATTAAATTATTGCTGTTCAAATAAAAAACACGGTTGAGATTTCAAAATCTCAACCGTGTTTTTGTGACCCACGAGCGGTAGTTAATTGTTTATTTATTTGAAGTTGTATACAACCTCGCCGTTTTCCACGGTTACACCCTGGATATATTGACCGGTGGGGATATCCTCATAGTCGATACCCTGAAGAGAGAACAACTGCGAAAGTGTGCAGAAGCGATAGTCTTGAGCGTAAAGCTCGGGGCAGAGTCTTTCAAGTGCTTCGGCAGAGCAATCGTTATGGTGCATCAGTATTACCTTGCCGTCATACATTGAACTAATAATAGCATTGTAGACCTCGTCGGCGGTGGTGTCG
>JAGBXM010000122.1 GCA_017629275.1 Clostridia bacterium | reverse complement strand
TAGAGCATCTGCCTTCTAAGCAGAGGGTCGGGGGTTCGAATCCCTTTCAGCGTGCCAATCAAACCGTTCACCTTTCAGGTGGGCGGTTTGATTTATATGCGGGGATTCGAACCCTGAGAGGGCAGACGACGTTAAGAAAAACAGTCCGGTGGACTGTTTTTTAGTCGGCTGTCGCGAAGACGGGCACCACGAGCATTGCGGAGTGGTCGTCGAGCGGGTAAGATTTGCTTTGCAAATCTTTATCCCTTTCAGCGTGCCAATCAAACCGTTCACCTTTCAGGTGGGCGGTTTGATTTATATGTGGGGATTCGAACCCTGAGAGGGCAGACGACGTTAAGAAAAAACAGAATAATATTATTGACTGCAAAAATTTGTTGTGTTAAAATTATTTGTAGAAGGGACTGATCTATATGCGAATTGGTGTTGAAGCTTGTCATTATTACTTTGAAGGTACCAAAACCGTTAATACCGAATGGTTGAAGCGGCACGGATACGATTGTATTGATTACGGTAGATTATGCAATACAAACGATGATTTATATACTATGCCCGAGGAAGATATGATCAATTTTCTTAATAAAGAGGGCGACGAGATCAGAAAAGGCGGTATTGACGTTTGGCAGGTGCACGGACCTTGGCCCACAGACGATAAAACACCCGAGTCTTGTGCAAAAAAATGGGAAGACTGCAAACGAGCGGTTAAAGGTACTGCCGCTTTGGGTTGTAAGTATCTTGTAATGCATCCGCATATGCCGTTTGGTTGGGGCGGTGTGCAGGATCATGATGCTGCTGAAGCCGCCAATGAAGAGTTTTTCAAGAAACTGTGTGCGTATGCTGATGATTACGGCGTAATTATCTGTCTTGAAAATATGCCGTTCTCTGCTCAACGTATGTCAAGAATTGAAAAAATAGTTGAGTTTGTAAAACATATGAATTTACCTAATCTCAAAATTTGCCTTGATACGGGTCATTGCAACGTATTCAAGGACGATATCGGTGATGCTGTAAGGCTTTGCGGTGATTTACTTGCGGTTCTTCACGTACACGATAATGACACAAGGTGTGATGCTCACACTATGCCTTATGACGGCAAGTGTAATTGGGTGGGATTCCGTGAAGCTTTAAAAGAAATCAAATTTGACGGCGTTCTTTCTTTGGAATGTCATATAAATAAAACTTATCCGCCTGAGCTTGATGAGTATATGAGAGTGGGTATTGCTAAAATTGCTGCATATCTCGCCGATAAAGAGTTGTAATTAAAGGGATTATGGATACTATATTCTTGAATAAAATAATACCGTTGTCAAGAATTTACTTGACAACGGTATTATTATTGTGTATAATATACAACAGGTGTTACGCAACAGGTGTTTTAAATTGTGTTAAGGAGTGATATAATGCCACCTAAACCTAAATATACAAAAGAAGAAATTGTTGATGCTGCTATTGAATTAGTGAGAAGCCAAGGTGTCGAAGCGTTGACAGCTCGTGAATTGGGACAATTTCTCGGTACATCTTCGAGACCGATTTTTACAGCTTTTGAAAATATGGTTGATTTAAAAAATAACGTTGTTAAAAAGTGCATCACTATATTCGAAGAACGTTGTAAGAAAGAGATGAGTACCGGTGATTTTCCTCAATATAAATCTATTGGTAATGCGTATATCAAATTTTCGATAGAAGAATGTAATCTGTTTAAACTGTTGTTTATGCGCGACCGTAGCGATGAGTTGCAATACGGATATGATGCTTTTGATATTCCTTTAATGTCAGCAATGAAACAGTCAGGTGTAGAAGAATACGTTGCAGAGCTTTTACATACTGAAATGTGGATTTGGGTTCACGGTGTTGCAACAATGTTAGCTACCGGTTACATAGATTGGAACGGCGAATTAATTAGTGTTATGATGACCGATGTGTTTACAGCTCTTAAGTGGAGGCATACAGATGGAAACGATAATTAAAATAGATAATCTTTGTAAAAGCTTCGGCGAAGTGAAAGCTGTTCAAAATTTAAGCTTTGAAGTAAGAAAAGGTGAACTGTTCGCATTTTTGGGTGTTAACGGTGCAGGTAAAAGCACAACTATTTCGATAATGTGCGGGCAACTTCAAAAGGATTCGGGCAAGGTTTTGATTGACGGTTGCGACCTTGATTCGAATATTGATTCAATTAAAAGTGAAATTGGAGTTGTTTTTCAGAACTCCGTATTAGATCAATCGCTTAACGTATTTGATAATCTTCAGATAAAAGCAGCATTATACGGTATTAAGGGTGAAGCATTTAATAAACGTCTGGATGAACTTGTTGATCTGCTGGATTTTGGTGCTTTATTAAAAAGAACGGTTGGTAAGTTATCTGGTGGTCAAAGACGTCGAATTGATATTGCCAGAGCATTACTTAACAACCCTAAAATTCTTATTCTTGACGAGCCGACTACGGGACTCGATCCACAAACCAGAAGCAACCTTTGGTCGGTTATTGATAAACTTCGCAATTGTAACGGGTTGACAGTTTTTCTGACTACTCATTATATGGAAGAAGCAGTCGATGCAGATTACGTGGTTATATTGGATAGCGGTAAAATCGCCGCAGAAGGCACTCCCGTTGAATTGAAGAACAAGTTCACTGGTGACTTTATAACGCTTTATAATGCGAATTTGGACGAAATTAAGTCAATGGGCTTCCCTTATGAAGAACTGAAGGACTCTTTCAGAGTTTTTGTGCCAAATACATCTGAAGCTACAAAACTTATTATCGGTCATCCTGACATATTTCGCGACTATGAGATAACTAAGGGCAGGATGGATGATGTATTTCTTGCCGCAACAGGCAAAAAACTTACGGGAGAGTCTGAAAATGTGTGAACTAAATGCTTTAATTAAAAGAAATACTAAACTGTTTTTTAAGGATAAAGGATTATTCTTTACGTCTTTAGTAACTCCGATGATACTTCTTTTGCTTTATATCACCTTTTTAGGAAAGGTTTATCGAGACGCTTTTGAATCGGTTATAAACGGAATCGGTATTAAAATTCCTGATAAGTTGATTGATGCCTGTGTTGGCGGACAGTTAATGTCTTCATTATTGGCCGTTTGTTGCGTAACTGTGGCATTCTGTTCTAATATGCTTATGGTTAACGATAAAATTAACGGTACTATTTATGATCTTAAAATAACGCCCGTGAAATCTTCGGTTATGGCTCTTGGGTATTATATATCAACATTGATTTCCACGTTAATCGTGTGTTTTTCTGCTGCGGCTGTTTGCTTTATTTACTTGGCAGTCGTTGGTTGGTATTTAAACATTTCCGATGTATTTTTGCTTTTGTTTGATGTGTTTTTACTTGTAATGTTTGGCACTGCTTTGTCAAGTATTATTAATCTTTATCTAACGTCTCAAGGGCAGATTTCTGCAGTTGGTACCATCGTTAGCGCAGGATACGGATTTATTTGCGGTGCCTATATGCCTATCTCACAATTTTCCGAAACGTTGCAAAAAATAATTTCTCTTTTGCCCGGAACATACGGTACGGCATTGTTGAGAAATCACGCTATGCAGAGTGCATTCAGAGAAATGGCAGATATAGGTGTTCAAACTGAAATTATTGACGGAATCAAATCTTCTGTTGATGCTAATATAGATTTTTTCGGAACTACAGTTAAAGAACCGATGATGCACATAGTATTGGGCGGAACTGTAATTATTTTAGTAGGATTATACATATTGTTACATAGTCTTCGAGCAAAAAAGAAAAGAGTAAAATAATTTTTCGATTTTGAAAATTTACTGTTGACAAATATATTAGTTTATGGTAATATATTCAGGTCGACGCGAGTGTGCTGGAAATGGCAGACAGGCACGTTTGAGGGGCGTGTGTCCACGACGTACGGGTTCAAGTCCCGTCACTCGCACCAAAATCCGAAACAGACTTTTGTCCGTTTCGGATTTTTTTTATTTGTGACGGGACTTGAAGCCTAAGAGGGCAGACGACGTTAAGAAAAACAGTCCTGTGGACTGTTTTTTAGTCGGCTGTCGCGAAGACGGGCACCACGAGCATTGCGGAGTAGTCGTCGAGCGGGGAAGATTTGCGAAGCAAAGATTCGTCCCGTCACTCGCACCAAAATCCAAAACGGACTCTTGTCTGT